>JAPOZE010000686.1 GCA_026706225.1 Acidobacteriota bacterium | reverse complement strand
CAGTTGCTTGACGGGTCGATCGAATCACTTGTCTGGAACACCCCTGTTTCGCCCCCTGGGAGCCGCCCCGTCGTATGGGAGGGCAGCGCACCTGGGTCAAAAGTGAATAGTGGAGAGTGAAGAGTGGTCAGGGGAGGGTGCCGGCAGCAGGCAACCGCCTGATGACCCGGTTGCACTTTCTCAAGGACCGTGCCGAGATCAAAAAGACACCTTACTGGTCGATTCCAGTCTTATTTGAAGGACTGTGCCGAGACCGACAAGATGCTTGGCGTGTGGATCAAATAGCTCTTCACTCTCCACTCTCCACTCTCCACTCGTCTGAAGCATCCCTGTTTCACTCCGTATGATCCGTCCCGTCGTCAGGGACGGGGGGGCGGCTATCCACTAACCACTGGCCACTGGCCACTGTTCGCTTGGCCGCGCTACCGTTCCATACGACGGGACGGTTCCTACCGGCAAAACAGATGGTTTTCGGGTAAACGGTCCTGGCGGCGGGCGCTGACCTCCCGGCCGATCAAGGCCGGAACCAGGTCCCACTGCGAGGCCAGCAGCCGGCCGGGCTGCTTCCGAAACCAGGCCAGGGCCGACCGCACCAGGGCCTTGGCCAGCCGCAGAGGGCGCCGGCCTCCGACGTTGGGGAGCCAGGGATCCTCCCAGGCCACCGGTCCGAGCCCCTTCCTTCCCAGCGTCGCCGCCAGCACCACTTTCTCCATCCGGGTTTCGTCCAGGAACCGGAAATTGTGAACCCAGCCGCGGCCGCTGGCCTGCCCGGGGCCGGGGCCCCAGGGCAGCGAGGTGGCATAGGCCACGCCCGGATAGCTGTTGATGGCCACCACGCCGTGCTTGAGGTGGCGAGCCAGGTGCCGAACGGGTTCCGAATCCGGAAACGGGGTAAACACCGAGGCGCCCAGGTCACCCGCCAGAGCGGGCCGATTGGCCCGGGAGAGCGCCTCCCGGCTGAAGTCCCTGTCCGGCAGGCTCGCCAAGCCCACCACCGGACCGAAGGCTTCCTCGCGAAAGAGCCTCATCTCATCGGTGATCCCGCTCAGAAGCGTCACGGGAAAGCGGCGCCCGCTGGACCTCTCCCCGAATGAAGTCACCGTGGCTCCCCGACCACGGGCATCCTCAACCATGGCCGCCACCCGGGAGGACGCCGCCTCGTCGATCAACAGGCGATCGGGGCCGGCCGGCCCGGCCGGCCCGGACACCAGCGCCATCTCCCTGGCCAGCGCCTGGCCCAGCGCGGTCCGCAGGGATTCCGGGACCAGGACCACCTGATAGCTGACGCAGTGCTGCCCGTTGTTGGCCAGGGCTCCGAAAACCACCTGCCGGGCCACCTGGCGCAACAGGCGACGGTCCTTTCCGACCTCGGGAAGAACGATAGCCGGGGTCACTCCTCCCAACTCGCAGGTGACCTTGTCCTGCCCGGCGATGGCCTGCACCGCGGCAGCCGTCCGTGCACTACCCGTCAGGTGGATCCGGTCGAATTCGGGACGCGCCGCCAGCCGCGCACCGGTGTCGGGTCCGCCCTGCACAAAGGACAAGGCCCCACAGGACACCAGTGGGGCAAATGCCTTCTCAAGGTGATCCTTGAGAAAGGAAGCCTTCTCGGAAACCTTGGCCAGGACCCTCCTGGGGCCGAGACAAAGCAGATGCAGGATGTCCAGGACGCCGATGCCGGCCAGATTGAAGGGCAGCAGGCAAAGGGCCAGTCCCTCCGTGGAGGGTTGCCTTGGCGGCGCGCTCACGGAAGGGCGCAGCAGGACATGCCCGGAAAACCCGGGCAATAGCAGACGTTGGAATGAGTTGGCGGGAAGCAGCCGCAACGCCGGCGATCCGGCGAAGTCTTGGGTGGCTATCGGCTCCGAGGCAACGATCTCGTCCAGCGAGCCTTCAAGGGGCTTCAGAAAGGAGGCGGTGGAAAGCAAGCCCCACACCGCGGGGAAAAGGGACTCGAACCAGACCGAGGCCGGAGACACTCCCATGCGTTCCGCGGTCTCCAGGGCCAGGGCGTCTCCGCGGGTGTAAAAAGCCTCCGCCACCTCCAACAGCCGGTCGGCCAGCTCCGGCGCCGGAGTGCGAGCCCAGCGGTGGGACCGCTCGGCTTCCATGAGCACTTCCAATTCTTGCATGGGGGAGCTTCACAGGGGGTTGGCGGAGGCGTGTGGGAATCGAACCCACCCGTCCCGACATCGTCGCGACGCACAGGTTTTGAAGACCAGGAGAGTCACCAGACCCTTTTCGCCTCCACCCGGCAATATAGCATAGCCGCGCCCCCGCCCGTGGTTCGGGGCGGGGGGCGCGGCCGAGTGGATAGTGAAGTTTGAAGTGTGGAGAGTAATCCACGAAGGGCCGCCAAGCGAGACGGTTCTGCGGCATCGGCAGGGCTGCGGCCCGGCAGGCTGGCGCGCGCCGCCTCGAGGAGCAAGAGCCATGGGAAGAGGCGCCCACCCGGGAGCGCGGGCGTCCCGCCCGCATGCTCTACCGTTGCCTGCCGCTCAATTTCCTGCGATGGGGCGCCCGGCCACCCTGCCGGCGGGAACCGCATGGGCTCGGCCCAAGCAGAGCCCTGGCGCCGTTGCCGGTCCATCCAGGTCGAGGAGTTGGGCGGGGATGTGCCAAAATGTGTGCGGGCGGGATGCCCGCGCTCCCGGGTGGGCTTCATTCCGTGACGTCGTCGCAGCAAGGGAGTCCCATCGATATTCGTGGCGTTTCGTGTCCATGCGTGGTTCGTCTTCAAAAAAGATCGGTAGTTTCCTCCTCGAATGATCTGTCCGGCAGGTCAGGGGCGGCACCTGCCTGAAACTCCTGAATGTCCGCGGGCAGGCGAAATTCCGGGTTGCATTTCCCGGGTATCCTACCTAACCTCAAGCCTGGGTTTCGGAGCGGGGAGAGTCATGAAGGACGAAATGGTCCTGGGGGTCCCCAGCCGACTGCTGGAGACACTGCGGATCGGGCAGGGCTTCCAACCGGTGGTGGAGGCGCGGCTGGAGGTGCTGCTGGATCCGCGAAATTCCCGCTTCCGACCCAGGTCGCAGGCCGAGCACGACCCGGAATTCAAGCAACTGATTCCCTATGTGCTGATCCAAAGGGGAGACCGCTGGCTGCACTACGTCCGGGGAAAGGCCTCGGGAGAAAAACGCCTGGTCCACAAGGGTTCCATCGGAATTGGCGGCCACATCAATCCCGGGGACGAAAGCCTGTTCCATCGCGGCCGGGAGTTCTATGAGGCGGCGCTGCAGCGGGAACTTTCGGAAGAAATCTCCCTGGAGGGTGTTTTCCCAACCGAGCCGTTGGGACTTCTCAACGACGATTCCACTCCGGTGGGGAGGGTCCACCTGGGAATCGTGCACCACTGCCGGCTGGATCACCGGGAAGTCACCAAGGGGGAGGGCTCCATCACCGAGCTTCGCTTCCTCACCCTGAAGCAACTGGCGCGGCGGCGCCCCCAACTGGAAACCTGGTCCCAGCTTTGCCTGGACTACCTGCTGAAGGTCGAACCCTCCCCTGCCGGTTCGGGTCGCTCCGGGTGAATCGTCCCGCGGCAGGGTGATCTGCCGACCGTTGCATTGGCAACGGCAGTCGTCCTGCGACGCCGGCCGCTTGAAACGCCGGTTCCTGTGGCGCCAGGAGAACCCATGATGCCTGCCCATCCCGTAAATCGATTTCGTCGGAACTTCCCCAGGCAGGCGGCTCCGGGACGGCTTCGCCGATCCGGAATCGCAACCCGGGCCCGCGGCCTGGTGGCAGTGTTGAGCGGACTGTTCCTCTGGACTGTCGGCCCGGGGTGCGGCGGCCAGCGACAGGCGGCGACATCGCAGGGAATCCGCTATACCGCCGTGGCCGAGGGGGAAGTGTGGTTCCGCCACTCCGCCATTCAGATCCGCTTCGATCGGGAGCTCTACTGCAGTGTCTTCTTGCGGCAGGACGGCCGGCTCCTGGCTCTCAGCCACAACCCTCCCGATCCCACCCTGGCCAGACCCAGCCACTTCATTGCGGTTGACGGACAGGAAATACTGGATTTCTACGTCGACTACCGGAACATCGGCCTGTCCGAGGTGAGAGGCCGCTTCGGCCCCGGCAAGCGCCTCAAGATCACCGGCCTCGGAGAAACCGAAGAGAACGCCCTGATCGAAAAGACCATGGTCGTCGAGTTCTTCGAGGCCCACCCGGACATCGCCATGATCTGGGCCGTCTACCGCAATCCCGACCTGGAACGACCCCTTCGCATCACCCGGATCACCAACCAGTTCTTCCGCATGGATGCTTCCCTGACCGATCCCCAGGCCCCTCGCCACGCCCTCCAGTGCTTTCTTTTCGATCGGCCTGTCCATGGAGAGGCCACCGCCCCCCTGCTCGACCTCGGCTTCGCCCAGGTCGTAGCCACCGCCTCTCCCGGATTCGCCCGGGTGGCCTTCTGGAACAGCGTCATGGGAATGACCGTGGCCAGCCGGCCGCCCGACCCGGGCACACTCACCATACCGGTGGGGACCGCCCGCGACCGGCGGGTGGAGGTCTCCTTCCGCTACGACGTCGATCGGATCCTGCAGCCCGGGGAGGAGTTCGTCTGCCCCAAGGGCTTTGTCATGGTCTACGAGGGGGATTTCCGCTCGGGACTGGCCCGCGAAAAAGCCATGACGGGCGGAGAAGGATAGGCAGGAGCCTTAGCTAAAACCTATAGCGCAGGGACACCTGGAATCCCTGACCCGACACCGTTGCCCGTGTCTCGGCGAGGCCGAGCTCCAGTGGTTCGCGGCTCCCGTCGTGCCACACGATCCGTCCCGTGGCTCTACCGATTTCAGCAGTGCCGGAATTCCTGTAGCGATAGCCGAGATCGAGCGTCACCGTCTCGGTTAGTTCTATCCCCACGCCCGCCGTCAGCATTCGGGCGAACCCGGCCCGTTGTCCGCCTGGAACAATGGTTGCCGTTTTTGGAAACTCCATGCGGGTTTCGCCGATGTGGATGCGAGAAACGCCGGCGCCACCCCCGATAAACGGATTGAACGGGCCGAACCTGCTCAGGCCCAACCGTGGGAGATCCACATAGGCGGCAATCATGCCGGAAAGGGAGGACAAGTCTGCAGCGACCGTCTGCCTGGCTGTCGTCTGGACAAAATTGGCGCGGCCCTTGAAGGTAAAGCTCGGGCGATGTTGCAAGACAGCTTCCAGCCTCAATACAGGAGTCACCGAGCGGCCAACCCCGAGTTCGAAGCCGGCCATGGCGCCGAAATCGCCCAGCGTGCTCTTGGGCGCCCCATCGTTGCCTGTCCCACAGCCGTATAGGGCCGCTGGAGAGGTGCTCGAACAGGATTTGTCCTTGAACCGCGTTTCCTCAGCCGCTTCGAGGCTGCCCCCGACTCGCAGATAAAAGTCGTTGGCTCGAGCCGTGGAGCCGGAGAAGATCCATCCTGCCGCTACAACAAGAAGAGTGGCACCAATCCGCCACTTGCTCATCGGGTGTTCTGCAATGGTATTCACCTGGCAGCCGGTGATTAAAGGTAGCGGTGACCGTGTACTCCCACCTAAGCTCGGATCACCACACTCGCATCGGAAGCGGAGGGACGCATGACCCGGTCAAAGACACAGCGGCCCTTGTCTCGAACCAAGCGAGGGCCCTTCAACCCGGCTAATCATCCTCTTTCCGGCGCTGCCCCTCTCTCAACAGCGAGACGACTTCTTCCGGGTCGGTGATCTTTTCCCTCACCTTGCCCCGCTTTCGGCCTCGCTCCTGCTCCTCCGCGTCGATGAGCTGCCAGTCCCGAAATTGAATGGGCCGGATTCCCCGCTCCATGAGCAGACGTTCCAGGACCTCAGGGTTTCCCTCCGGAAGGGACCCGGCCGCCCGGCCCTGAAGATCCTCCATCATCCCACGGACCGTTTCGGCCGAGTCCCGCTTGTTGGCTCCGATGAGACCGGAGGGGCCCCGCTTGATCCAGCCCACCACGTACTCGGAGGTTCCGTTCTCGTCGCCGGGGGGGCGCAGCACCCGCCCCGCCGCGTTGGGGATCAAGCCCTTGCGTTCATCGAACGGGACGTCCGGAATCGGGATTCCCCGGTATCCCACCGACCGAAAGACCAGACCCACCTCGATGCTCTCGAACACTCCGGTGCCTACGCAACGGGATTGTCCCTGGTCATCCCAAACCAGGCGGTTGCGTTCCATCCGCACGGAGCCGACCCGACCCCGCTTCCACAGAATTTCCACCGGTGAGGTGAAGAAGCGCAGGCGGACGCGGCGGCGTCCATGCGGACCCCCCTGGCAGACCTGCCCCTTCAAGTACTCGAAATTCCGGCGGGCGAACCCTCCCTTCTCCAGTTGGGACCGGGAGACCGGGTCCAATTCCAGGTCCCGGGGTCTGACCGTCAATTCCACGCCGGGCAGGTCGCCGATCTCACGGATTTCCTTGGGAGTGAACTTGGCCTGGACGGGTCCACGACGCCCCAACACCACCACCTCTTCGACCGAGCTCTTGCGAAGGGCTTGCAAAGCGTGCTCGGCGATGTCGGTCGAGGCCAGGCCTTCCGGATCCTGCACCAGGATTCGGGTGACGTCCATGGCCACGTTGCCGACGCCCACCACCGCCACTCGCCGTGCGGTCAGATCGAACAGGTCGTCCCGATGATCGGGATGACCGTTGTACCAGGCCACAAACGCCGTCGCCGTATGGCTGCCCGGCAGATCCTCTCCCGGGATATCCAATCGCCGGTCCGACTCGCATCCGACGGCATAGACAATCTGATCGTAGCGCTGCTGCAGTTCCTTCACCTGCAGGTCACGGCCCACCTGGACGTTGCCGAAGAACCGGAAGCGCGGGTCCCCGGCCGTGGCTTCATAGATGCGGATCACCTGCTTGGTTTTCTGGTGATCCGGAGCCACGCCGTAGCGCACCAGCCCGTAGGGCATGGCCATGCGCTCGAACATGTCCACCTTCAGGTGGAGATCCTTCTGCTTCAAAAGGGTGTCGGCAGTGTAGAACCCCGAAGGACCGGAGCCCACGATGGCCACCTGGAGGGGCCGCTCGCGACTGCCTATGGGAAAACGTTTCCGGGTGATCATTCTGACGGCCCCGACGGGTATCTGACAGGAATGATGAGCGATGTCCGATTCGGGTTGTGGCCAACTGGCTTCAGCAAGGGACAGTCAATGAGGTGTTCCGTGGTTCCGCCGTTTTCCATGGATCCGCTGCTCGACGCCTCTCGGCATTCGTTCGCCCATCCCGCACGGATCGACTGAATTGTATCCCGGTCCATGGTCGCGCTCAACGCCTTAGGGCATTCCTCTGAGGGTCGAGGCAGGAGAAAGAAGGGGGCTTCGCCAAATCCGGACCAAGAAAGGTTCTCGGGACCTCAGGGGTCGACAAACCTCCATATCCCGGAATTTTCCGGCAATTCAACGGCGTTCCCTGCTACCACCCGACAGTGGCCGGCGAAACTCTCGATCTGTTGGAAGTTCCGGCGAAAGAATTCCGTTGGCACACAGCTTGGTTCCACATATAGTCTAGCTATGAAGACCATACAGATCACAATCGATGAAGAGTTATTAGCCAGACTCGACAAGACTGAAGAAGTACGGCAGATCGGACGATCCGCGGTTCTTCGGCGTGCCGCATCAGACTATCTCGACCGTCAAAGCCGAATCGAGATTGCCCGTCAATACCAAAAGGCCTATGGCGCCAATGCGAACCTCGGGAAAGAATTCAAAGGGTGGGAGGGTGAAGCTGCATGGATGGAAGAATAAGACGTGGTGAAATATGGTTATATTCCTTCTCTCGTCCGGATAAGCGTCGGCCGGTCCTGGTGTTGACCCGTCCCGAAGTCATCGAGTTGTTGCACACCGTGATGGTGGCGCCGGTTACATCCGTGATTCGGGGAGCGCCAAGTGAGGTTATCGTGGGAGTGGCAGAAGGGTTGAAGAAGGATTCGGCCGTTAACCTGGACCACGTCCAGACGGTCGAAAAGACCCGCTTGAAGAAATTTGTCGGCACGGTTGGGCCGGAGAAAATGAACGACGTGTGCCGGGCTCTTGCCGTTGCCACCGCCTGTAGCGATGGCTGAACCTTGACGTTCCTCCCGCCCCTCAGCCCTTGACCTCGGCGGCCAGGATGATGGCTTCCGAGATCTCCCGCATCGACTTGCGCAGCTTCATGCTCTTTTGCTGAATGCGGCGGTAGGCGTCGGCCTCGGCCAGGCGCTCTTCCTTCAACAGGATTCCCTTGGCCCGCTCAATGATCTTGCGGGTCTCCAGGGCCTCCCTCATGGCGATGGTTTCGCTCATGAGCTTGGCGTTCTGGATGGCCACCGCCGCCTGGTTGGCCACCGAGGTCAAGAGCTGCATTTCCTCGCGGGAAAAGCTGCGCTCCTGGGAGCTGTAGAGATTGAACACGCCAATCACCAGGTCCTTGATCATCAAGGGAACGGAGACCAGGGAGCGGAGTCCTTCCCGGCGGGCCAGGTCCCGATAGGCATAGCCCCGCTCCTGGGTGACGTCGCGGATGACCAGGGGCTTGCGGCCCTTCACCACCCGGCCCAGCAAACTGCGGTGGACCGGAATATTGGGCTTGGAGGCATAGTCTTGACTGAGGCTGTGGGTGGCCTTGATTTCCAGCTCCTTGCCCTCGTCGTCCAGCAACATGATGGAGCAGATGGGAGAGTTCATGACCTTGGCAATCATTCCCACGATGAACTGGAGCATCTCCTCCAGGAAGTGGTGGGAGGTGATGGTCTGGCTGACGTTGGAGAGGGTCTCCAACTGAAGAGCCTTCCGCCGGGCTTCTTCGTAGAGGCGGGCGTTTTCAATGGCCGCGCCGACCTGGTTGGCGATGGTCATCAACAGAGTCTTCTCGCTGGAGGAATGGCGATGGGGGCGGCGGTGCTGCACGTTGATGACCCCGATCACCTCGTCCTTGGTGATGACCGGAACCGATAGAAAGGCCTGATACCGATCTTCCGGCAGGTTGTGGAACAGTTTGAAGCGGGGATCGTTGCTGGCGTCCTCTTGGATGGCGACCGGCTGCCGCTCCTGAGCCACCCAGCCGGTAATTCCCTCCCCCAGCCTCACCTTGATCCGGCCGATGATCCTGGGGTGGGGGTTCTTGGAGGCCCGCAGCACCAGCTCTTCCCGGCTCTGGTCCAAGAGGTACAGGAGACAGGAATCTCCCTTGGTCACGTGGGTTACCAGGTCGACGATTTCGTGCAGGACGTCTTCCAGGTTCAGATTCCCGCTGATCGCACGGCTGATCTGGTGCACGATGGCGACTTCCTGCTCCTTGAGCCTGAGGGCGGACCGCAGCCGGCTGGGGCTCTCAGACGAAACGTTCCGGCTCCTTCGCTCCACGGTCTTCGACATCGGGATTCCCGTCAAATGGAGGGTTACGGCGAGTGGCCGAATCATAGCACAGCACCCCGCCCTTTCCTACCGTACAGGTGCGGCCAAGAACGCCTTCAAGCAAGGGCAGGGGGAGCGCCGTCAGGTCCCGCCAAGCCGCCGCAATTCCGGGCCGCAGGGCTCATTGGGGCGGCAGGGGGGGGACGTTGTTGAATTAGTGGAATAAATCGGTTCGGCGGTTATGCAGTGGCTTGGCGATCGGGGTGCGGGAGTGAGTTGCCTGGTGGGAGATCCATGTCCGATTGTTCTTCGACCTCTTCCAACATTCGGTGCGGGCCAAGTTTTTCCGGTTACTGAACGAAGTTGCCGGTTTCGTCACTCGAAGGGAAGCAACAGTTGCTTCGGCGGTTTCTTGGGGAAGGAAATGTAGTCAACATTTCCCGCTCGCCAGGTCCGGTCAGGCCACTGCTTCGCCGGGCAGACGTCCCAGGGTAGCTGTTTGTTCCCCTCCAGAGTCAGGCTCTGGTTGCAACGGCTGCATCGGTAGACAGGCGGGTTGGACTGCTGCAGGGTCCATGTGTGCTTCATCGGATCAGCACCCGGGGGCCCTGGTACCTGTAGGGCTCCTCGATGTGTTTCTGGGCGATCTGCTGGGCGCCCTGGGTGTCGTCGTTGGTGTCCAGGGCCTTCTGGTACTCGTTGAGGGCCCGGTCCCGTTGTCCCGCCATGTCGAAGATCTTGCCCAGGTTGACGTAGCACCAGACTTCAATCCACTGCGGATCCAGATCGCCGTTGAGGGCCTCCCGGAAGGAATTGGCGGCGGACTGGGTGCTGCGCTGCTCCAGGAACACTTCGCCAATCCGGAAAAAGGCCAGCGAGCTTCTCTTTTTCAGCTCAATGGCCTCTTGGTACTGGGTAATGGCTGCCGTGTACTCGCCAATCCTTCTCAGCTCATCCCCCTTGGCAATGAGGGTGGCCAGACGAATGTCATCGGAGACCCGCAGCAGGCGATGGTTGGGGTCGATAACCGCCTTGATCGGCTTTCCGAAGGTCGGGACCGAAAAGAAGGACTCCATGCCCATGACCTCGATCTGCTTGGTCTCGGGCTCACCCTCCGTCTCGATCAGAATTTCCATCGGCATCCTGAAAAGGTCCAGGTCCTGCCTGATGACCCCGTCCACCCGGAATCCGTCCTTGATGCGGTAGGTGGTGAACTCGTACTGGAACTCGGGCACGCCGGTCTGTTCGATCCACTGGGAAAAGAAATACCCCAAGTCCTTTTCCGAAATCTTCTCGGCCAGGGCCTTGAAGTCTCCGATGGAAGCGGTCTTGTAGCCGTAGTCGTAGACAAATTGCTTCATCAGCTCAAACCACTTCTCGTCGCCGATCACCGACCGAAGCATGTGCAGGACGTAGGCTCCCTTGTTCTTGAGCACGGAGTTGTACTCGGGCGAGTAGAGATCCAGGAGGTTGGCGTTGAGGATGGAGGACTCCCCTTCATAGAGCAAGGCCGCCACAGCGACTTCCTTGAGCTGTTCGGCAAACTCCGCCCGGCTGGAAACGCTTTCCTGATAGAGCAGGGCCGAGTAGGCGGAGAATCCTTCTTTCAGCCACAGGTCCCGCTCGGTCCGGGGGGTGATCAGGGAACCCCACCATTGATAGGCGATCTCCTTGGCAAGCAGGTTGACGTTCGGCTGGGGACCGAAGGCCCGGCCGGCCAAAAACTGAAGGCCCGGCGAGGAAAAACCCAAGAGGGAATCGTTGTCGATCACCGCCACCCGGAAGGTCCGGGAGGGATAGGGCGCAAACTTGTCGGAGTAGAGATCCAGAAGCTCCCCGATCACCCGGGTATGGGCGTCCAGGAAATCCCGCTTGTGGTCCATGACGTAGTACCGCAACTCCACCTGCCCCGCCCGGACCGGAATTTCGTTGAAGGGGGCCGCCGCCAGCGAGCCGGGGAAGTCCTGCTGCCGGTTCACGATGGTGAAGGTCTCCTTCTCCTCCTGCCGTTCCCGGGAGACGACCTCCCCATCCATGGCAACCAGGTAGCCCCAGGGAACCGTCACCCGAAAGGTGGCCCTGGCCCGGTCCTGACGGTATCCGTGCGTGGGAAACCATCGACTGACGTCCAGCAGGTAACACAACTCGTCGCTCACCCGGGCGGTGGTGACGCCGTAGAGGGGGGAGTGCTCGGCGGAGAAAAGCCGGCCGTCGTATTCAATCACCAGGGAGGCGGTCTGTCCCGAATCGAGCCACCGGGGGAATTGGACTTCCAGGAGGTGCTGGTTGAAATCCTGCTGAAATGCCAGCAGATTGGGATCCTGCCCGGTTGGGTCCGCGGCGGCCGTTTCCGGAGCGGGAACTCCAGGCTTGGAAGAAGGCTTGGGGGCGGGGCGCCGCCGCCGCGACAAGAAGGGCACCCCTTCTTCCTCCCGGTCCGGGCCGGAGGCGACCTGCCGTTGGCCCGATGCCCGTGACAGGCTGCCGGGAGCCGGAGCCTGATCCGCAAAATAGATCCGCTTTACGGTCAGATTGCCGTTGAAATCCAGGAAAATACGGGTCAATCGATCCTGGCTGGAGGAGAACTTGAGGGTGGCTGCAGCTTGCAATTCCTGCTGCGACGGCCGGAGCTCGACCGAGACGTCATACTCTTCAACGTCGATGGAGGGGCCCGGGTCGATCTGCTGGGCCGGCAGGGGAGCGGACCCGGCCAGCAGCACCGCCAGAAAAGCAGGCGCCCATGGGCAGGATCTATTGAACCATTCTGACATCAGCAATTCTCCAGTCGTTCCGGACAGGGTCAACTTTCCAAACGGTTAGGACGAAAATCGGTCCGCTGCTGTTGTCTCCACCAACCTGAAAATCCCGGCCGCCTGCCGGTTTGACCCGGTTCGTACTGAATCATCCTCCCTTCGGTCCCGCTTCCATCCGGGAAGCAATGCTCTCGGCAGCCCTGGAGATGGCCCCTCCCGGACCCAGCCTTTCCCTGACTCCGGACAGCGCCATTCTAGCACGCGCGGAACAACCGGATTCGGTGAGATACTTCCGGATCTCGGCATAGAGCCGGTCTTCGGTAAAGTC
The DNA here is from genome assembly GCA_026706225.1 of Acidobacteriota bacterium. The sequence goes on along the minus strand of JAPOZE010000686.1, from coordinate 2,738 downwards.
CTGCTGGTAGAGCTCGGGAATGATCTCGCGGCCGGCAATCAGGTTGACCAGGCTGTAGTAGGGCACATCGATCAGATACTGGCCCACAATCCAACTCGGAATCGAGATCCGGAACACCGCTACCAGGGGAGTCCCCAGCAGGGCGGCTTCCAGGGTGGCCGTGCCGCTGGAAACCACCGCCAGGTCCGAATGGCCCACGGTGTTGTAGGTGTCGTTTTCGACCAGAGCTGCCGAAAGCCCCGGGGCCTCGTCCCGGATCAGGCCGCGGATCAGCGGGGCATGCGAAGGAGAGGCCAGCGGGACCAGAAACTGGGCCGGCTGCTCCCACTGCAACCGCCGCGCCGTGCGGGCCATGGCCGGAAGATTGAACCGGATTTCCCTGGGTCGGCTGCCGGGAAGCAGGCTGACGGTCAGGCGGTCCTCGGTCAACCCGAGTGAGCGCAGGAACTGAGCCCGCGAGCAGGAGGTCTTCACCCGGTCCACCAGCGGATGGCCGACGTATTCCACCTGCATCCCGTATCGCCGGTAAAACTCCGCTTCGAAGGGCAGAATCACGATCATTCGGTCTACCCACCGTCGAAGAGCATGGACTCGCCGCTTGCGCCAGGCCCAGATCTGGGGGCTGATGAAATAGAAGACGCCCACGCCCTCTCGCTTGAGCCTCTTGGCCAAGGGGAGGTTGAAGTCCGGGAAGTCGACCAGAATGGCCCAGCGGGGCTTCTTTTGCCTGGCGGCCGCCTCCAGTTGTCGCAGGGCGGAAAAAAACCGGCTCAAATGGGAAACGGCCTCGAAGGGACCGAGCACGCTCAGTTGCCGGTTGTCCACCAGGGTCTCCATCCCCGCCTGCCGCAGAGCCGGGCCGCCGCACCCGAAGAAGGCGGGTCCCGAGGCGCCCAGCCTGGTCCTGAGGGCCTGGACCAGTTCGGCGGCATACATGTCTCCCGAAGCCTCGCCCGCCACCACCATAATGGGCGCCGCCGGCTCCTGTGAAACGGAATTCATGGGGAACGTCCTCCGCTTGCCTGGTAGGGCGATGCCTCCCCGGATGGGCGGGTCTTCCAGCGGCGGTGAACCCAGAGCCATTGATCCGGGTGCTGCCTGACCAGGCCTTCCAGGATCTTGTTGAAGCGGGCCGTATTCTCCACGATGTCGGCACGGGTGTCGCCCGTCCGGACGATCTCGACCGGCGGCTCAAAGTGGAGTCGATGAATCTTCCGGGCGCCGTCCCACATGAGCACGCCCGGAATGACAGTGGCTCCCGTTCGCAAGGCCAGGGCGGCCACGACCGTGGTGGTGCAGGCCGGCAGGCCGAAGAAATCCACAAAGACCCCCGCGTCGCGGGTGGTGTTCTGGTCTATCAGGATGCCGACCCCTTCGTTCCGTTTCAGGGCCCTGAGCATATCCCTCAGGGAGTCCTTCTTCCGAATGACCTGATTGCCGGACGCAGTTCGGTAGGCGTTGACCAAACGGTCGACGTAGGGATTGTCGATCGGCCGGACCACGAAATTCAGCGGGTGGCCATAGAGCGCGTGGGCAAAGGGACACAGCTCCCAGGCTCCGTAGTGTGCGGTCAGAAACAGGGTGCCCTTGCCCCGGCGAAGAGATTCGGCGAAATGGTCAAAGCCGTCATAGACCACCACCTCGGAAATGTTGTCGCCATTGAGCTTGGGCAGCCTTGAAAACTCGACCAGCAATCTGCCGAAGTTCTGAAAGACTCCCCGGACCACGGCCCGGGTCTGTTCCGAGGTCCAGTGGGGAAAGGCCAGGTTCAGGTTTCGGGTAGCGGTGAGGCGGAGATGGCCCAGGCTTCGATAGGCCGCGGCGGCGACTCCCCGGGCCAGGCACAGAGAGGCCCGCCGGGGAAGAGTGCCGAAGATTCCAAGCAAGAGCCGGGCCGCCAGGTACTCTGCCCTCAGTCGAATCCGGACAGGCAGGGAGGGACGATTGCCGATGAGGTTGCTCCTTCCGAGTCGTCCGACGCTTCTCGAGATCGGCCTATCCAATGGCTGGCGCCCGGATCACGCCCACGGCTTAGTGCTGCAGCCGCCTGGCGGCTCGCTGGAGCTTTGGGGGCGCCTGTGTCAAACCTGCATCTCCGGTGAGCCCTGCGGGCTAACCCACCACCTCCAGGCTGCGGGTCTTGATCAGGCAGGTCACCTTGGAGCCCGGTTGGAGTCCGAGGTCTCGCACCGCGGCCGGGGTCACCTCGGCCCACAGGATCTGACCCACATCCACCGCCACGAAAAATCCGCCCGCCAGCTCCAGCATGCGGCTGACCACCCCCCGAACATGGTTTCGGGTGCTGAGCCCCTGGACGTCCTCGAGGCTCAGGGTCACGTCCGAGGGCCGGAACTGGACAAAGAGCGGGTGGGAGGCAGCGCCCTGCACCGCGGGAAGCTTCATTTCCTGGCCCCCCAGCTTTCCGACCCACTGGTCGCCGCGCAGCCTCGCCCCATCGATCCGGAGCAGGTTGACCGGTCCGGCCGAATGGGTCCATCCCAGGGGGGTGGGCTGTCCCAGCGCCTCTTCCGGGGTGCCCTCCGCCACCGCCCTCCCACTCTCCATCACCACCACCTGCTGTGCGAACCGGCGTACCTCGGCCTGTCCGTGGCTGACGAACAGGGTGGGGATGTTCCATTCCCTGACCACCCTTTCCAGGTAGGTGAGGATCCGAAGCTTCAGCGCCTCGTCCAGAGCAGCCAGCGGCTCATCCATCAGGAGCAGCTCCGGGTTGCTCA
>JAPOZE010000604.1:396-15181 GCA_026706225.1 Acidobacteriota bacterium | reverse complement strand
CTCCGCCATCGCGTCCAACATGTGCAGCCAAATCGTGTCATCCTCGTCGTCATCCCAGGCCCGGGCGGAATCCTCCGGGCCCGCGGCTCGGACGATCCGGGTGGGGGCGCTGAACGTGGGCGAGTACACCTTCTGGGGGATCTGGGCCGAAATCCTGGCTTCCCAGGGGTTGTTCGGTGGTGGTTTGCTCAACATGGAGATCACCCACTGCTGGGATGTGAACCCCAAGCTGGCCAATGAGTTCGCGGACAAGTACGGCTGCGTGGCGGTGGATCGTTACGACGGGATGCTGGGCAAGGTGGATGCCATCGGCTTCGGCGGGCTCTACGAGGTGCCCTGGCAGCACCGCCTGGCCTGGCCCTACGTGGAGGCGGGGGTGCCCACCTATCTGAGCCGGCCCTTCAGCTACCGACTGCGCGATATCGACGCGATCCTTGACCTGGCTGCAAAAAAGGGCACGCCCCTGATGGCCACCAGCGTGCAGGAACACTATTACCAGGCATCCTACCTCAAGGCCCGCCTGGGCAACGTGGGGGTCATCAAGGGAGTTCACGGCCTCTGCTTCACCGACGAATACCCGGCCCATTTCCACATTCAGTGGTTCATCCTGCGAGCCCTGGGTTACGAGGTGGAGAAGGTCTCCCTCTTCACCGACGACGAGCGCAAGGCTACCTGGATGCAGGACACCATGCTGTTCAAGGGCCGGGAAGGGCAACCCCCCTTCCTGGCCGCCCTCCACGGGGTTTCCGGCACCCACCATCTCTACCTCAAGGTCACCGGAGACAAGGGAAGCGAGACCATCACCATGGACCGCAGCCCGGATCGGAGGGAGACCCTCTACTACTACTTCGCCCCCCAGCTCATGGACATGCAGCGGACCTTCCAGGGGGACAGCTACCAGCCCTTCGACGTCATTCGCAAGAAGACCCAGGTGTTTCTGGCCGGCTACTACTCCTACCTGGAGAAGGGCGGAAGCCTGTTCCCGGTGGACGAGGTGCCGGTGGACTGGTCTCCCCGCCACTTCAGGCCCGGCTGGATCGACGAGTCGATGTTCTCTGCAAAATCGTAGCCGGGCTGTGCCTCAAACAGGCAGGGCAGGGAAAAGAGACATCCACGAGGGACTTTGAAGGGGCGGGAAGGGGATGGCGGTTATTCCTCGCCGTAGTTGACCGAGAGCTCGATTCGCCTCACCCGCACCGGCCGGTCGGCGTCCGGGTGCCGCCGCTTGAGCCGCAGTGCGAGTCGATTGAGGCCGCGGGTCAACCGCGCCACCGGCACCGGCAGCCGCAACCCGCTGAAGTCCATGTCCAGGCGCCGGCGAGGGGGGAAGCCCAGAATTCCCTGACCCGGGGGGATGTCCAGGCGGCTGGTTACCTGCGCCAGGTCTTTCACCGGGTCCAACTCCTCGGGTTCCAGCACCCGGCCGTTGAGCGAGAATTCCAGGACATCGCCGGGTAGTCCGTCCAGGCCCACCAGCAGCTCGGCCCGGGGGGACAGGTGCGAGGTGGAAGAGATCTCGTCGGCAATGGGAAGGATCACCGTTTGGCTGGCTCCCGTCCGGCCCAGGGTGAAGGGAAGCGGGGCCGCCTTGATCATGGTGTTGAAGCGGACCGAATCGGAGCGGGGGGAGCGTCCCGTATGGTGGGCCTCGAAGCGCTGCACCAGGGTGTAGCGCTTGTCCTGGTTCCGGAGCAGGTCCGGGTCGGCAATCTCCCGCAGCAGGCGGCTGCGCCACTTCCCGTAGAAGAACCAGTTGAAAGTGTAGAGCCCGTCGGCCCCGTCCCGCCAGAGGTTGGCGGCGCTGCCTCGAATCGCCGCGTCGGGGTACATGGGATAGCCGTTTCCAAAGGGATAGAGGCTGGGATAGATGGGCAGCCGGCGGCCTCCCATGAGCTCTCTGAATCCCGACAGGCCCCGGCACTCGGTCAGTCCCTGACCCAGAATCAGAGAGTCGACCAGCCCCTCCCGGATCCAGGTGGGGACTTCGAATCCTCCTTCCAGGCACCACTCCACCCTCTCGGGCACACGCACCGCGATCTCGATGGGGCGTCCCCTTCCGGCTGCCCGCTGCCGCAGACTCCGCCTCACGGTTCGCATGAACTCGGTCAGATACTTTCCCTTTTCCCGCTCCAGGCCCCGAGGGAAATAGAGCGTGTGGCGGAGCCAGTCGAGCTCGATGCCGTCGAAATCCCAGCGATCGAAGAATTCCTCGATGACTCGCAGCTTCAGCTCCCGAACCGGGGCCACCTCGAAATTGAGGGCGCTCCACCAATCCAGATCGGGAACCAGCCAGTCGGGATTGAGTCTCTTGAAGGTGGGCAGCTCCGGGTTGGGAAGGGTGCCTCGGGGGTGCTGCCCGTCGTGGATATCGTTCATCCGGAGCGATACGAAAGCCCTCATCCCTCTCCGGCGGCATTCTTCCACGATGATCCGAGGCGGATTGTGGCCGGAATCGGCCAGGCTCTTGGGGTTCAGGTACTGGTCCTTGGGATCGACCTCGACGCCTCCGTGCCAGGTCCTGCTCTCGGGGAACCGGAAACGGTCGGCTTGGCCGGGCCATTCCAGGACGTTGCTCTGGTACTCGGCCACGTTGCCGCTGCCGAAACTGAACAGCAGGGTGTCGACGCCGCTGTTCCCGATGGGAGTAAAGACCAGATCGGTAAATTCCTTGCGGCTCAGGGGGCCGCTGTCTTGAGGCAAGGCGGCGCGCCCCCAGCAGTGAATCATGGATCCATCGCAGTTGAACAGGAGCCGGCCCGGCCTGGAGCTGCTGCCGTTGGATCTGCCGGGATCGGCCAGGCAGGCCAGTCCGCCGGCTCCCGCCAGGAGAAAGCGGCGCCGGCTGATCGGAAAGGCGTTGGGGAGGGACGAAGACTTACCGGAACCAGTCATAGTTGAGCCCCAGGGAACGGTCGGCCAGGGGGAGGTCGACTCGAGCTCCCCCCTTGGTGGAAGACAGCTTGAGGGCGATCTCCACTTCCAGAGCCGCGGCCACCCGGCGTCCCGAGTTCTTGGGCTCGTCCAGCCGGCCCTCCATGCAGTCCACCACGTCGGCCAGGCTGTAGACGGCGCCGTAGGGAGGGACGAACTGGGGGGCGGGCCAGGGCATGGAGACCCGTCGGGTTCCCGCCGGCGTTTCGGCCGTCTGCCAAAGCTGCCAGCCGGAAACGAAGGAAAAGGTCATCTCCCCTTTGCTGCCGCAGAGACGGACCCCGGGAGCGCCCCTGCGGAAGTGGACCACCCTGCCGTTGCCTGTCACCATCATTCCCTGGCCCCTGAACTCGTCGCTTCCGGATTCTCTTCTGGGTAGGTCCCCGGTTCCGCACACCCAGGCCGGAGGGCTTTCCAGGAAGTAAGACCAGTTCTGATGCTGAGCTCCCGGTCCCGAGGCCTCGATGGAAACCAGGTCCCCGATGGCCCCCTGCCGCACCAACTCCCTGGCCCTGGCAAAGGAGGGGTGGGTGGTGGTGATGGCACCGCAGTTGAGAGCAATGCCGCGATCGGCGCAGGCCTGGACCATGCGGTCGGCTTCCTCCAGGGTGTGGCACATGGGTTTCTCGGTGAAGATGCCCTTGGCCCCCGACTCCGCCGCCTTGACGGTAAGAAAGGCCCGGCCCTTGGTGTTGGTCGCCACGGCGACGATATCGAGCTTTTCCTTTGCCATCATCTCGACGGCGTCGGTGTAGAGAGCCTGGATGCGGTAGCGTTGGCCAAAGGCCTCAAGCCTTTTCCTGTCGCGGTCGGCGCCGGCCACCAGTTGCACTTCCGGGCGATCCCACAGCGCTTCGGCGTAGGAGGTGGGGAGCCCTTCATTTCCAGGGTGGTCGTGGTGGTGGAATCGCCGGTGGATGTCCAACTTGGGCGTGGGCCGATCGGCGTCGTCCACATCGAAGCGATCGGGAATACGGTCCGCCAGGTCGTAGAGCAGCCCCATCCAGCCCAGGCCGATCACCCCGGCCCGATACCTGGCTTTGCCGGGGTCCGGCCGCCCAGGTCCGGGAACTCCGGCGGCGGAGGGCGCTCCGGACGCAAGTCCCGAGGCCACAACCGTGTGAAGAAAGTGTCGTCTCTGCATGGCCTCCTCCCATCCACGTGGCGGGCTGCCGATACCCGTATCGGATCCCGGCCGGCATCCTCCTGGAACCGGACGCCAGGGCATCCGGAGCAGTCCAGGGCAGAGGTATGGGTCAGGATCCCATGATCCAATGCCGCCATTCTATGAAGGTTGGCTTGTCCTGTCGATAGCGGTGGCATTAGACTATACGCGGTAATCTCCCAAAAGGGGTGTGAGTTGTTGAGAACGATCTCGATCGGGGCGGCTCTTCTCAGCGGGTTGGCGGCTTTCACGGCCACGGCTGAAGACACCGCGATCCGCTTCCGGACGCAGATCAGACCCATCCTGGAGACCCGCTGTCTTTCCTGCCACGACACCCGGACCCGCAATAGCGGCCTGGTGCTGGAAACGCCGGAGGCCATCCTTCGGGGAGGAGCCCTGAACGGCCCCGCCGTCCTGGCCGGCAATGCCGAGGCCAGCCCCCTGATCCACTACCTTCGGGGCGAAAAGCAGCCGGCCATGCCCCTGGGAGAACCCCTGCTGCCGGAGGAGGAGATTGGTCTGATCGCGGCCTGGATCGACCAACTGCCGCCCCCGGCCGATACTCCCCGGAGTGCGGGGGCGACCTGGCCCTTCACCGAGCTGAAGCCGCCGGCCGTTCCGGCGGTCCGGGACCGGCAGTGGGTGAGAAACCCCATCGACGCCCTGGTCCTGGCCAAGTTGGAGAAGCAGGGGATGGAACCGGCGCCGCCGGCTTCCGGGAGATCCCTGCTGCGCCGGGTCACCTTCGATCTGATCGGCATGCCGCCCACTCCGGAGGCCATGGCCCGGTTCCTCCGCAACCCTTCCGATGACGCCTACGAGCAGGCAGTGGAGACACTGCTTCGCAATCCCCACTACGGGGAGCGTTGGGGCAGGCATTGGCTGGATCTGGTTCGCTACGCCGATACCGAAGGGGGCGGCCCGGACTATCCTCGCCCCCACATCTGGCGCTACCGCGATTACGTCATTCGCGCCTTCAATCAGGATCGGGCCTACGACCGCTTTGTCAAGGAACAGTTGGCCGGCGATCTGTATGCGGTCTACGGCGCCGAGGGAAAGCTCGGCCTCGGCTTCCTCAACCTGGGGGTTGTGGGAGAGGACGCCGGACGGCAGAATCTGCTGGTCGACCTGGTCACCACCACCGGATCCGTCTTTCTGGGGCTCACCCTGGAGTGCGCCCGCTGCCACGACCACAAGTACGACCCCATTCCCGCTCGCGACTATTTCCGGACCGAGGCCTTCTTTTCCTCTCTCACCGTGGGCGAGGCCGACCTTCCGTTCACTCAGTACGAAGGTCCCAGTCTCGATCCCGAAGACTGGAAGCAGCGCACCGAAGCCTGGCAGCGGGAGCTGGATCAGCGCAAGGAGTTGAGAGAGAAGACCACGGCGGAGTTTTTGAAGCGCCTGGAGAAACCCTTCCACCTGGTGGGGGGGCAGGATCTGAAGGACGGGGTGGTGCCTTTGGGTGACGGCGCACTGAAGACCGCTCTGAGTCGAGGGGTACTGTTCACGCGGGAGGAAAGGGATCTCTATCGCCTGATCGAGAGGCAGAACACCAGCTACGGCAACGTAAGCCATCGCGATTACTTCAAGCCAAGGGTGCACACCGCCTGGGAAATCCAGAGCCGCTACGGGGGCCGCCGGCCTCACCCGGCCAAGCCCACCACCTACGTCCTGCAGGGCGGCAACCCGAAGGCCAGGGGGGAGGCGGTGCAGCCGGGTTTCCTGAGCGCCCTCGAGGACCGGTTCCCCTTCAAGAGCGAGAACCCCAGGCAGAACCCCCGCCAGACGCTGGCGGAGTGGATCGCTCACCCCGGCAATCCCTTGACGGCTCGAGTCATGGTGAACCGAATCTGGCAGCACCACTTCGGCGAGGGCCTGGTGCGGACCGCCAGCGATTTCGGGCGTAACGGATCGGGGACCCTCCATCCCGAGCTGATCGATTTTCTGGCGTCCTATTTTGTGCGGAACCGATGGAGCATCAAGGCCGTGCATCGGTTGATCCTGCAGTCCAACGTCTACCGGCAGTCGATTCGGAACCCCCGCGCCGAGGAGTACCACTCCCGGGACCCCGACAACCGCTACTTCTGGCGGAGCAATCCGCTGCGGTTGGAGGCCGAGGCGATCCGGGACAGCATCCTGGCAGTCAGTGGAGAGTTGAATGCCACCATTGGCGGACCGGGGTTCTTTCCCAAGGTCGAGGAAGATCTGCTGTGGGAGGGGGGGACCTGGTGGAAACCCTCGAGTCTCCGGGAAAGGAACCGGCGCACCGTCTACATGTGGCAGGGGCGGTCCTTTCAGTTGCCCATGATGAATGTCTTTGACGGAGCCAATCTGAACGAAAGCTGCTGGAGGCGGGAGGTGACCACCGTGGCTCCCCAGGTGTTTGCCCTGTTCAACAACCCCTTCGTGCACGAGCAGAGTCGCAGGATGGCCGGAAGGATCGTTCGGGAGGCGGGACCCGACCCGGAAGCCCAAGTGAAGCGGGCCTTCCAGTTGGCCCTGCAGCGGGATCCCGCGCCCGGGGAACAATCCCGCGGTCTGGACTTTCTGACGCGGCCCCTGACGGCCCGGCAGCCGCCCCTCGAGTTGGCCAGAGGGCCGGCTACCGGGCCGGGCGTGGGCTCGGATGCATCGCCGCGGCCGGCCCCCTCCGACGGAGACCGGGACCGTCTGGCCGACCTCTGTCTGGTTCTCTTGAACATGAACGAGTTCATTTTTCTGGAGTGAGGCTTCGCCGGGGCGCGTTCCCCGCCCGGAGGCCCAAAAGAGAGTAACGGGAGAACTCAAACCTGGAAGACAACTCATGAAGAGTCTCAAAAACGAATATTGCGGTCGATTTGAAGCGCCCAATCCTTCACTGGGTGAGCTGGGGCGCCGGGACTTTCTCTATCGCCTGGGACGGGGTGTCGGAGGCGTCGCCCTTTCCTCGATGCTTTTCCGGGAGGGTCTGCTGGGTGGGGAAACAACCGGCAATCCGCTGGCGGCCAGGAAAGGCCACCGCCCGGCCCGGGCCAAGTCCTGCATATTTCTGTTCATGGCCGGCGGTCCCAGCCAGATGGATACCTTCGATCCCAAGCCGTTGCTGAACAAGTACCACGGAACCCCGGCCTTCGATGGCGCCCAGTTGCGCACCTCGGGCAGAAAACTGCTCTACGTGGGGAGTCCCTTCCGCTTCGGCAAGTTCGGCCAGTGCGGCACCGAGGTGTCGGACATGTTTCCCCATCTGGCCACCTGCGTGGACGACATGGCGGTGGTGCGGTCGATTCACACCGACTCTGACGCCCACTCCCTGGCCACCTTTCTGATGAATACCGGGGCAGCTCTGCCGGGAAGTCCTTCGCTGGGTTCCTGGACGGTCTACGGGCTGGGAACCGAGAACGAAAACCTGCCGGCCTTCGTGGTGTTTCCCATCAGCGGAACCGGGGGATTCGGGGGCCCCCAGAACTGGTCGAACGGGTACCTGCCGGCCATCTACCAGGGAACCCCCTTCAAGTCGGAGGGCGTTCCCATCGTGGATCTGCAGCCCCCTGCCGGCACCACTACCGAACAGCAGGAAGCCAACATTCAATTGCTGAACCACTTCAACCGGCCTTACCTGGAAGGACACCCGCTGAAGGGCGACCTCTGGGCCCGCATGAAGAACTACGAATTGGCCTTTCGCATGCAGATGACGGTTCCGGAAGCCCTGGACGTGGACCGGGAGCCGCCGGCCATCCGGGAGATGTACGGTCTCGACAACAAGACCACCGAGCTCATGGGCAGACGGTGCCTGATGGCCCGGCGCCTGGTGGAGCGGGGCGTGCGCTTCGTGCAGATCTACTCCCGGGGCTGGGACTCCCACCAGGACATCGCGGGCCAGCACCGGCTGCGGGGCCTGGAAACCGACAAGCCCATGGCGGCCCTGTTGAAGGATCTCAAGCAGCGGGGCCTGCTGGACCAGACCCTGGTGGCCTGGGGAGGCGAATTCGGCCGCACTCCCCAGAGCCTGCCCCTCAACTGGAAGGCCCCGGGGCGGGAACACAACAAGACAGCCATGCCCATGTGGTTCGCCGGCGGCGGCGTGAAGGGAGGAACGGTTGTAGGGGCCACCGACGAGCTGGGCGAGAAGGCGGTCGAGAACCGCTACCACCTCCACGACCTGCACGCCACCTTCCTTCACCTGATGGGGTTGGACGACATGCGCCTGACCTATTACCACGCGGGCAGGTTCAAGCGCCTCACCGACCTGGGCGGCAAGATCATCAAGGAGATGGTTTAGCCATGAACAGCCAACTGTCGCGCAGAAGGTTTCTCGAAGCCGCGGTCGCGACCGCCGCCTTGCCCCGGGGCGGGTTTGCCGCATCCGGCCCTGGTAGTGCTCCTCCTGTCAAGCTGGGCAGTCTTTCTCCCAGGGGCTCGCGGCGCATCCTCTATGTGAGCGATCCTTCCAGCATCGCCCGCAGGCACCTGCCCGATCCGGTATCCGAGCGGGACCTCAGGAAGTGGGTAGACACCCTGGCCGCGGCCCGGGTGGATCTGTTCATTCAGGAGGCCTATACCCAGGGATGGACCACCTACTGGCGCAGTCCCCGGTTCGACTATGACGCCAGACCCCAGCACCGACGCTTCCTGCCCCTGTTGGATCAAGGGAAGCAGCCCCTGGGGATCCTGCTGGATCAATGCCGCCGGCGGGGCATGACCTTTATGGCCGGTCTCCGCGTGAATGACAATCACGGCCACGTTTCCATCCGCCAGGGTGTGGGAGCGGGCGCCGCCTTCCTGGTGGACAATCCCCAGTGGCAGATCCGGGAGACGCCGCCCGGTCCCTACTATGCCTTGAGCACCCCCTTCGATTTCACCTTCGACCCGGTGCGGGAGTATCTCTACTCGGTGACCGTCGAGCTGGTCGATCGTTTCGACGTGGACGGCCTGGAGCTGTGCTTCCGGGATCACTTCTACTTCCCTCCCGGCAAGGGGCCGGAGCGCAAGGACCTGATGACCGGGCTGGTGAGGCGTATCCGTCGCATGCTGGACGAAAAAGGAAAGGAACGGAACAGGAAGCTGCTGCTGGGGGCGCGGGTCTTCCAGACCCTGGAGGAGTGCGACACCATGGGGCTGGACGTGCCAGCCTGGATCGCAGAGGAGCTCATCGACTACGTCTCTCCCGCCGACACCATGTACTGCGAGCCCAATCTTCCCCTGGAAGCCTTTTCCCGTCTGACACGCTCCGGCCCCTGTTTGCTGTACCCGGGGCTGCTTCCCTGGAGCAGCATCCGCATGAGGCGCCGCCTGGGGGGGCAGCCCATCACCCTGGACCAGCAGAGAGCCCTGGCCATGAACATGTACGGCGCGGGCGCCGACGGCATCTTCTTCTACAACCACTTCGTCCCTCTCTCCTGGGCGCCTTTCTACCCTCATATGCTCCGGGGTCTGGCTGAAACGCGGGAACCTGGCGACCTGACCCGGGGCAACCGCCACTATGTCTTCGAGCCGGTCTGGGCCGGGTGCCTGGGTTTCGGCGTAGACAAGACAGCCACCGGAGTGGTCAAGGCGGACAAGATGGTGCTCAAACGGGGAACTCCGGGCGGGGAAGGGAAATATCGATTCCGCATCTGTGAGCGCGTCGGGCGCGCCCGCGGGGCCTCGCTGCTGTTTCGAGCCTATCACGCCGTCGACGGGGACCGGTTCCAGGTCCGGGTCAACGGAACGCCGGTTCCCGATTCACGGCTGCGAAGACGCAGCGACGAGCGACGCTCGGATCTGAAGGCCATCGTGGACCCCAACTCCACCAGCAGCTCCGGCCTGCCCCCGGTGCCCGACCTTCCCGGTCCCTTTTCCACCTTCTGGTTCGACCTGACCGAGCCCCCGGCGCAGTTCGGCGACAACTGGCTGGAGGTGAGCCTGACCCACGGCGACCCGGACCAGACCCGGGACATCCTGATCGACGAGGTGGAAGTCTTCGTCAGCGCCTGAGGAGGAACGGAGAAATCCACGATGGGCCACGAAGAACGACGAGGGGCCACTGGCCCCGGACTTGCTTTCCAAGAACATTTCTTCCATTTACTCATTACATTGAGTAAAAATACTCAACATTCTTGACAGCCTGGTTGAGCCGACGATTTCCAGAGACGTGCTGCTGCTCTCTCGAGTGGACAAGCCGGCGTTGCTGCGCCGGCTGTTCCACTTGGGTTGCAGCTATTCAGGCCGGATATTGTCCTATACCGGAATGTTGGGCCAACTCCAGGATGCCGGGAACACCACCACCCTGGCCCACTATCCGGACCTGCCGGCAGGCTTTGGAATGATGGTCGGCCTGCAAAAATATTCCAACGCCCCGGTCCGCCGGCGGGGCTCGAGTCCAAAGCTCCAGGTCTTCAACACGGCCTTGATGACGGCCGCTTGCGGCCTTACCCTGATTTGAGTCTTTTCGTGTCCATTCGTGATTCAGCCAGCAAATGATCGGCCGTTTTTCCTTGCATAGTGCAAACGGCAAGGCGGTGGGCTTTGGGCTCTGTCTGCTGCTTGCGGTCGGGACCACCAGCTTCAACCCGACCGATGCGGCGCCCGAAGAGCTGCTGATCTTTCATCAGCAGCGGCGGGTTCGGCTGCCCCTGGTCTCCATCGAAGGTCGGAGTTACGTCCCCATACTGAATGTCCTGCACCTTCTCGACCTGGCCTATTCCGAGAGCGGCTCGGCGGGCTATCTGCGGATCTTCGCCGGCGGAGACGTGGTGGAGTTGGCTCGCAACCGGGCGCGGGTTCGATTGAACCGGAGCGGGATCGACCTTGCGGCGCCGGTCCTGTTCCATCAGGGACGCTGGCTGACCCCGCGTGGCCTTGTTCCCGACGTGCTGAACCGGGTGCTGAAACCCGCCATCCGGGTTTCTCCCTCCGGGAATCGATGGTTGACCGGAGGCCGGGATTTCGTTCGAATCAATCTCAGCGCCCGCACCACCGATGAGGCCAGCCGTCTGGTCGTCTCGCTGGTGAACGCCGGAGAGATCCGGGTCCGTGGCGAGGAGCGCCGCATTCTGTTCCTGCTCGGCGCATCCCCGGTCGATCCGCCCGGAGCCGAGGTCACCTCCTATCGGGATGAATGGGTCAAGGGAATCTCGTTTGAAGAAACCGGCGATTCCAGCCGGCTGGGGGTCTCGCTGGCGGACGAGTCCGTCCGGGCTCGCCTGACCCGGCTGGCCGGCCAAAATGCCTACCTGGTGGACGCGTTCCGTCCAACCGTCGAGGACTCGACAGCGCTTCGGGAACCGAAGCGGTCCTTCCGCTGGACAAGGCGGCCCAAGGCTTCCGGTTGGCGGCGAATCACCATCGATCCCGGACACGGGGGCGCCGACAGGGGCGTTGTGGTGGGGGAGGGCGTCTACGAAAAGGATGTCACCCTTTCCATTGCCCGCAGGGTGCGTTGGGTGCTGGAAAGCAGGCTGGGGGTGGAGACGGTATTGACTCGCGGCCAGGACCGGACTCTTTCCCTGGAAGATCGTGCGCGGGAGGCCAATCGCAGCCGCTCCGATCTGTTTCTCAGCATACACCTGGGAAACGGCACCGCCCCGATTTCTTCCCGAACCTACGTCTATCTGGCGAAACTGCCCCCGGGGGAAGCTCCTGCACGGGATCGGGGCGAGGGAGCCGCGTTCGAGCTGGTACGCTGGGATCGAGCCCAGGCGGCCGTGCTGCATCGAAGTTTCCAACTGGCGCAGATTCTGCAGGCGGTGACCAACGAGCGATTCAACGGGGGCGCTCCGCTGAGCTTTCGGCATGCTCCCTTGAGGCTATTGTCGCCGCTGGCCATGCCGGCGGTCCTGCTGGAGCTTGGAAACGTCAGGCAGGACGAGTTCAGGGAAACGGTGCTGACCGAGCCCTTTCAAAACGGCGTGGCCGTAGCCGTGCTGGCGGCCCTGCAACAGTTTCGTCCCGTCGATGAAGCGGCCATGGCCGGCCCTGAGGTTCCGTGACGTTCCGGATGCGCTCCTCCCGCTTCCATGGAAATGGAAGTGGAACCTTGCGTGAAACAACTGATTGAGGGTGCCGGCTATGCCTCGCCGTTTCACCTTGGGTATGATGGTTCTGGTGCTCTTGCTGGCCGGGGGTGCCGTTTACTTTGTGAATCTGCAGCGCCAGGTTCAGCGACTGGCCGACTTGCCTCCGGAGGCCCGGGCGCCCTCCCTGATGGAAGAACCGGCGTTCGAGGCCACCACGCCCCGGAAAAGGGTCGTGCTCTTTTTCGCCTCCAGCGAGGTGGACGGCCGGCTGGAGGTGGAGGAACGCCACATCTACGCTTCCGAGGAGGTTGCCCTGGAAGCGAAGCAGATCCTGGTGGCTCTGATCAAGGGGCCGCGATCCCACCATGTGGCGGCGCTGCCCTCGGAAACTCGACTTCGGGAGGTCTATTGGGCCGACGGGGGCTTGATGGTGGTGGACATCACCGGGGAGGCGAGTGTCAGGCATCCGGGGGGGATTACGGGTGAGGTCTCCTCCATTTACTCGGTGGTGAATTCCCTGACCTATAATCTGCCGGCGGTGAGCGAGGTTCGGCTCCTGATCGACGGAGCCGGGGCGGGTACCGTGGCGGGGCACGTCGACCTCAGGAGACCGCTGCCTCAGGACTTGAGCATGACGGCTCTTCAAAACGAGGACGGGGGGCCGGAAATCAACGGACTACAGGAGTCTTGAAAGGAACCCCATGCGCACCGACGGGCGAGAGAGCAGGGAACTTCGACCGGTAACCATCCAGCCCGAATTCATCGCCGGCGCCGAGGGCTCGGTGCTGATCGCAGTGGGAAACACCCGGGTCATCTGCACGGCCAGCATCGAAGATTCGGTGCCGCCCTTTCTGCGGGGTCGGAATCGGGGATGGGTCACCAGCGAATACGCCATGCTTCCCAGGGCCACCGAGACCCGGACCCCTCGGGAATCCAGTCGTGGAAGGGTCTCGGGCCGGACTCATGAGATTCAGCGACTGATCGGCCGCTCGCTTCGAAGCGTTACCCGTCTGCGGGATTTGGGAGAACGGACCGTCTGGGTGGATTGCGACGTGATCCAGGCGGACGGCGGGACCCGCACCGCTTCCATTACCGGCGCCTTTGTGGCGTTGGCGCTGGCTCTGCAGGGACTGGTGGATCAGGGGACCCTGCCGGCCCTGCCGATCAAGGACTACGTGGCAGCCACCAGCGTGGGTGTCGTGGACGAAATCCCGTTGCTGGACTTGAATTACGAGGAAGACTCCCGGGCCCAGGTCGATATGAACGTAGTCCAGACGGGCACCGGCTCACTGGTGGAGGTGCAGGGGACGGCTGAAGGAGATCCCTTTTCCCGCCAAACCCTGAGCGCCCTCATGGATCTGGCTGCCGAAGGCATCGCTTGCCTGGTCGAGATCCAGAAGAGCCTGATCCGGCTCTAGCCCGCATTGCACCGTTTTCGGACCGCGTCCTTGGGGCATCCCCCAGAGACCCGGAGCGTGCCTGCCAAGCCCAAACCAGTCCGCCACTCCATGAACGCTCCCGTGGGTCCCCGGCTGCTGGTGGCCACCTTCAACCGGGGCAAGCTTGAGGAAATGAAGCTGTCACTGGCGAAGGCGCCGGTCGAGTTGGTGTCTCTGGAGGCGGTTCCCGGCGTGACCACAGCTCCGGAAGAGGGAACCACCTTCGAGGCCAACGCCCGCCAGAAAGCGGTCCACTACAGCCGATATACCGAGCTCCCGACCCTGGCCGACGACTCGGGGCTGCTGGTGGATGCGCTGGGTGGCCGCCCGGGGGTCTATTCCGCCCGCTACCTCAGCGAGCAGGCCAGCGACGCCGAACGTTGCCGCAGAATCCTGGAGGAGTTGGACCCGGTGGAGGATGACCGGCGGACGGCCCGATTCGAGTGCTGGATCGCGCTGGCTCAGCAGGGGGAGGTGCTGGAGGTGTTTCGAGGGACACTGCGGGGCGTGATTGGGCGAGATCTGCGGGGGGACAACGGATTCGGCTATGACCCCATCTTCCAGGTTCCCGAGCGGGGCTGTTCCCTGGCGGAGCTGAGTCCGGGGGAGAAGTTGCGCATCAGCCACCGCGGCCGGGCTCTGCGAAAACTGCAGCAGGCTCTGTTCGGAGCTTGACGGGGCACAAGCTCCATCGCTTGACAGCCGTGTGGCCATCGGCTAGCTTGGGAGGTTCGGCAAACCGGACGGGGCGTAGCGCAGCCCGGTAGCGCACCTGCCTTGGGCGCAGGGGGTCGGAGGTTCAAATCCTCTCGCCCCGACCAGTTCTTCCGGTGAGACTTGCAGATCAATAGAGGGCGATGGGCTGGGCAGGCCGAGGCTCCATGGCCACGATGGTATCGCCTCTCCATTCCACCTCGAAGGGATCGGGGAAACCTGGAGCACGCTCCCGGGTCTTTCGCCTGGGCTGGTCGAAGCTGACCGTGACCTTGGCGCCCTTGGTCAAAGGGCCCAGGTCGAGGGTGTTTCCCCTCCGGCGGGTCTTGCCGGGACTGCCGGCTCGGTCGACCTGCACCGTTTCCGGCGGGACCCAATCCGGCAGTCGAACGCTCACACGCTCCTCCTGCAGCACTTCCAATCGCAGTCGGCCGGCCCGAGGTATCTCGGAACGCACCCGGAGCCAGGGGGTGTCGGTGCTGAACAGCAGGTTCACCCGGGCTCCCGTTTCCTCCATCACCACGCTTGCCAGGTAGGCCTCGGCCAGAGACTGAAGCGCC
>JAPOZE010000604.1:0-386 GCA_026706225.1 Acidobacteriota bacterium | reverse complement strand
GGAGTGGTAGGCGTTGGGCAGCGTGAAGGCGAACGCGCCCCGGGCCCGGTCCCGGATTCCCGCATAGGCGTAGTCCCTGGTGTCGGCCAGGGAGGATTGCGGGATCCAGTCGGTGGTCACTACTTGGGCGGCCAGCAAGCCGTTGCGAATCATCCGCTCGGCATCCTGGAAATATTGGGGGCGCCCGCTGCGTCCCAGCAGCAAGGCGGCTTCCACGAAATCGCCGGTGTTGTTGGCCTCCCCGCGGCCAGGCTGATCCGTCCTGCTTTCCTTGGCCCAACCCCAGGAGGTTCGCCAGCGCCGCAGGCCGACGTCGTAAAGCAGGCGTCCCATATTCAGGTACCGCTGCTCACCCGTGAGCAGTCCCAGATCGATCAGGGAGGTCA
>JAPOZE010000094.1 GCA_026706225.1 Acidobacteriota bacterium | reverse complement strand
AGGGCGCCGAACCGGGAGAAAAGCCCAGTATTGCCGGTCCTTTTCCGTGATTGCGAATTCCCGGTCGTTCGAATCAGGCGGAACTTCGACCGGGGACTGAGGCCAGGGCGCGCCCATCTCGACCCAGCGAATGAGGTCGGCGATCTGCTGCGGTGGGAGCTTCTCTCCCAAAGGCATTCGCAATCGGGAATGGGTGTGATCCACGGCCTGGATCAGGAGGCTCTCGGTCGGTTTCCCGGGAACGATGGCGGGCCCCAGGGTCCCGCCCTGGATCAGAGCCTGCCGGGAGTTCACCTTGAGCCCGCTGCTGGCCGTTTCGCTGTGGCAGTTGTAGCACTTCTCCACCAGCAGGGGGCGTATCCGGAGTTCAAAGTAATCTTCCGGATCGGCCACGGCACCGGCGCCGGAGGCAGCGGTGGCACCCAAGGCCAGCATAGCGAGAATCAGCCCCAGGCAACGCACCGGTTCGCAAACCGGCCGCTTGGGTTTGGTCGCCCGATTCCCCGGACCTGGCCGCAACGACGTGCGTTTCAACCCGGTCCCCGGGGGCTGCAGGAATCCAAAAAGATGGACGGTAATCATGAGGTAAGAATGGATGCCGTGAGGGCGATTGGTGCGGCTAAACACTTATGATAGCATTATTTGCTCTCGCCGGCGGGCTGTTCCGGCGGAGGATTCCATCCCTCTCCCATCCGGCCGGCTCGTGAGTCTTACCACTGAAAGTGGCGCTGCCGTCTTCCCTGACCGGTTTCGCCCATTCATGGCCGTCCATTCTCCAAAAAACCACCCCCAAAGGAGACTGTGGTTATGCCAAGAATCGAGATCCTAGACTCCGGAATCATCGACAACCGGGACTCTTCCTTTCCCACCCTGGTCCGACTGGACAACGGGGACATCCTGGCCGGCTTTACCGTGGGCGGCGGGCCAAGCGTCACCGGGGGGACCGACCTGGCTCGCTCGACCGACAACGGCAGGTCCTGGAGCCTGGAGGGAACCATCCTGGAGCCCGGGGACAATCCGCGTACCACCAATTCTCTTCGCTTGAGCCGCACTCCGCAGGGCATGGTGATCGCCTATGGCACGCGGGCCTATCCGCCGGAAGAGAAGAAGCAGTTCGGAAGCGCCACCCGAAAAGAGCCCATCCTTTGTCTTTCGCGAGACCAGGGCAAGACCTGGACCGATCCCCAACTGCTGCCGGCCTCCATTCCCGGCCCCTTTGAAATTGCCAGCCCCATCATTGTCACCAGCAACGGCAACTGGCTGGCGCCGGCCGCGACCCTCTCCGAGCAGGATCGGCTTGGCGAACGGCTGGTGATGTTCATATCCGAGGATGAGGGGAAGACCTGGCCCCGCACTTCGCTGGCGATGAAGGATCCGGAAGGAGTCAAGGGGTTCTTCGAGCAGAAACTCACCCGGCTCGACGGCGATCGGGTGATGGCGGTGTCCTGGACACTGCGCATGGGCGACTACTCCGACTTCGAGGACCATTTCGTCATATCCGACGACGGAGGGGACACCTGGGGGCCGTTGCGGTCCACGGGAATTCGCGGCCAGACCATGACCCCCGTCTGGCTGGGTGAAGACCGATTGCTGGTGCTATACAACCGGCGATACGGAAAGCAGGGCGTCATCGCCTGCCTGGTGCGTTTCACCGAAGACTCCTGGACGCTGGACTGTGAAGAAACGCTCTGGGACGCGCAGGCCTCCAGGGAAGCCCCGCAGGAGGCCGACGGAATCAACGAGCTGGAGACCTTCGCCTTCGGTCTGCCCTCGGCCCTTGCGCTGGACCGCGAGACCCTGCTTTGTGTCCATTGGTGCCTGGAGCACGAAAAGTTCGGCATTCGCTGGACCCGAGTCCGGGTCGGCTGGGATTGAGCTGGGGTCTTGAGTTGAGATCCGGATGAGAAACTCCTTGCTGCAGGAGTTGGCTGCACGGGCCGAGGCGGGCAACCCGCTCCGGGTCGGAGTGATCGGTGCGGGAAAGTTCGCCACCATGTTCTTCAGTCAGGCCCGCCGCCTTAACGGGCTGCATCTGGCAGGAGTGGTGGATCTTGCCAGGGACAAGGCAGTTCAGGCCTTTCGGCGGGCCGGTTGGCCTGACGAGCAATTTGGGGCCGGAGACCTGCAGGAGGCGATGAAAGCGGGTACGACCTGGCTGTCGGAAGACTCCGAGTCGCTGTTGTCGGCGGAGGGTGTGGATGTCATCGTGGAAGCCACGGGGGATCCCGTTGCCGGGATCCGGCATGCCCTTAAAGCCATAGAGCACGGCAAGCACCTGGTCATGGTCAACGTCGAGGCCGATGTGGTCGCGGGGCCCCTGTTGGCCCAACGGGCTCGACGGGCCGGCGTCGTCTACAGCCTGGCTTACGGCGACCAGCCGGCGCTGATCTGCGAGTTGGTGGATTGGGCCCGGTGCAGCGGGTTCGAGGTGGCGTGCGCCGGCAAGGGGACCAAGTATCTCCCCGCCTTTCACGCCTACACCCCGGACACGGTATGGGAACACTATGGCTTCAGCCAGGCCAAGGTGGCCGGAGGCGAGCTCAATCCGAGGATGTTCAATTCCTTTCTGGACGGCACCAAGTCGGCGATCGAAATGGCTGCCGTGGCCAACGCCACCGGACTTCAACCCCAACCGGAGGGTCTGAATTTTCCACCCTGCGGGCAGGATCGGCTTGCGGAGGTTTGCCGCCCGCGCTCCAGCGGGGGATGCCTGTCGCGCTCGGGAACGGTCGAGGTCGTCTCCAGCGTGGACCGAGACGGCCGTCCCGTGCCCGGGGACCTGCGTTGGGGTGTCTACGTCACCTTCGAGGCGTCCAACGACTACGTCAAGGAATGCTTTGCCGAATATGGTCTACAGACGGATGCCAGCGGCAGATACGCGGCCCTTTACCGGCCGGTTCACCTGGTGGGATTGGAACTGTCGGTCAGCGTGCTCAAAGCCGGGCTGGCCGGAGAAGCGACCGGATGTCCCGCCACATTCGCCGGGGACGTGGTGGCCACGGCCAAGCGGAATCTATCCGCCGGTGAAGTACTGGACGGAGAGGGCGGCTATACCGTCTACGGCAGGCTGCAACCGTCGGCCGAAGCCACCCGATCCCGAAGCCTTCCCATCGGCCTGGCCCACAAGGTAACCCTCCTCAACGACATTCCCGCCGGCAGCCCAATCGGCTGGTCCGACGTTCGCTACGACCCCGCCGATCCCGCCGTCCTGGTCCGCAGAGAGATGGAAGGGACGTTTTCCCCGACGGACTGAGCCCAAAAGGTCAAAGCGAACTCCACGAAGAGGACGAAGAACCACGAAGCCACAAGAATACCGAATCGAGAAGGAGTTCCCACGCCATACATCGGCGCAGGCGGGAACAATGGCCGTCGGATTCCAGGGGCTTACAGCGTATTGAGGTGAAGGCCGGTGGCCGCGTCCACGAAGACCGTGCGCTTGGCGGAGCCGCGGGTTTCGCCCCAGATTACGCGCCAGACGGGGTGGGTGTATCGGGGGGTGGATTCCAGCAGGAAGTGGATGGGGAGATCGGGGTTCTTCTTGAGAAAGGCCGCGCTCTTTTCGGCCGCCTTGTCATAGGCCTTGGTCGAGTCGATCTTGAAGAGCGGTAGGATGAAGGGTCGGGCCTGTCCTCGTCCCGACCAGGCTTCCGGTATGCCGGCCCGGACCCCCTTGCGGATGCTGGTGCCGGACTTGACCACCGAGTAGGTGTAGGTGACGGACTTTCGCTTTTGGGGGGACACGAAGGTGGCCTGCCATACGGCGTACCTTCCGGCCTTGGCGGGGACCTCCTTGAGATTGAAGCTCGACAGGCGGAGCGGCAGCGAATCGGCAGACCAGTGTCTGGCCTGTACGTAGAGCCGGTGAAAGGCCGTATGGGCGGCTACCGGCGAGGGAGGTTTCGGTGGTTCGGGATCAGGCTCCGGCTCGGGAGCCGGCGCGCAGGAGACGGCCAGCAGGCCGAACAGCATCACGGCCAGGGCGGGGAGGATCAGGGCGGGGGCGTTCTTGTCGTTCACTGGACTCGGGGGGCTGAGATGGGAATCTATGCGCCCTCTGTTGGCGCCGTCAAAGCCTACAGCTTACCGGATGACCCGCCGGAAAACCAGCTTTCGCCTTCGGACTGTCGGCTCAGAATCCGATCCGGATGCGGCCGCTCCACATCCGAGGGTGGCCGAAGTGGGTCCCGCTGAAGGGATTGCCGAAATTGTAGGCGAAAGGCCGGTTGGCCAGGTTGCGGATATCGAACTGGGTCCGGAGGGTAACGCGCCGATCTGAGAAAAAATCTTTCCCCAGTGAGAAGTCGAACAGTGCCCTGGGCTTGATGCGCCCGCGGTCGAAGTCGACCAGCTCGGCCCCCGGCCGCTCCCTCAACTCGTCCAATTCGTCCAGTTCCACTTCCAGGGGCGGCCCGCTCTCGTAGCGTCCGGACAGCCCGGTCCAGAAACCGGAGGGATGCTCGTAGATCATCCCGAACCCGCCGGTATTCCTTTGATCGTGGTCGGGATTGAACTTGGTCCCGGGCCCGATCTCGATCACTTCTTCCTCCAGAAACAGGCCTCCATTGATCGGCCCTACCTGAAAGACTCGCGAGTTGGCATAGCTCAGGTATCCGGACCACCCCTTTCGCTCGGGAAAATCGATGCGGGCCTCCAGTCCCTGGGCCTTTCCTTCAGCCACCGAGTTGGGAAAGATGACGGTTGTGCCCAGAAACACGTTGGGGTCGGCATAGTTTCTCACCAGTCTCCACCAGTAGGCGGCATTGAGTTGAAACCAGTCGCCGAAGGGCTGGCCGAATCCTGCCTCGAACGCGTGCTGCCTCTCCGGCGCCACCCGCGCGCCGCCCATGCCCTCCGGCGTTGCGAACGGAGAGAGCCGCCGGGCCTGCTCGGAGGAGGAGAGCAGTAGATTCTCGATCTGAGGCGGCATGAACAGCCGGTTGTAGGAAGCCCGTAGAACTGTTTGACTGTAGGGCACCAGTAGGGCGGCGCCGGCCCGGGGGCTGACCTGGGTGGCGGAGACCATGACGGCGGTGTGGTCGAAGCGGACGCCGGCGTTGACGGTCAGGTTCCTGCCCAGCGAAAAGGTGTCTTGCAGGAAGACGGACCCCTGGCCCCGCACCGCCTGTTCCTGGAAGATGAAGGGATTCTCCCGGTCAAACTCGAGCGCCAGGTCGCTCAAGTCCACTTCTTCGCCGAATTCCTCGTCGGTCACGAAAAAGGAGAAGAACTCCCGGGGGGTGACCCGCTGGGCGTCGGCCCCCGCCTTGAGTGTGTGACCCCCAGCCCAGTGAGTCAGATTCAGCAGAATCCCCGAGCGCAGGTGGCGGCGACGCTGAGAGGCCGAGACCGGCAGGTCGTTGGCGCTCGGGATCAGCTCCGACCGGAAGTAACGGCGATACCCCCCCAGGTTGGTGGTCGTGTAGGGCGACCAGTTTCGCTGCCAGGCAAACGACTGGTGGTTGTCGTCCAGTTGCTGGCGCTGGCGCTGCCCGGCCTGTTCCTGCGCATGGGTGTTGGTGACCCTGAAGCGGCTACCGTGGCCCGACAGGTTCGCGACCAGGATGTCGCGGGCCGAGGGATGCCAGTCGAGGCGGGAATCGAAGCGCTGGGCCCATCCCCGGTTGTTGAAGTTGCCGGGGTCGACCGGATCGAGGTAGCGCCGGCCCGATCCGGCCAGGGAGTGGGCCAGGAAAAAGCCCAGTCGGCTGCCGAGGCCTCCGGCCAGGGTGTAGCCGGCCTGGCCGCTCCGAAAGTTTCCGCCGGCCAAAGTGACCGAACCGCCCAGCGGCCGGTCGATGCCCGACTTGGGGGTGAGGTGGACCACCGCCCCGGAGGCATTTCCGTACTCCACCGGCAAATGGCCGTTGATGACCTGTAGGGACTGGATCAACTCCGTCTGGGGCGAGCCGGCAAACAGGCGGTCGGTGCGGTCGGTCAACGGGATCCCGTCGATCAGAAACAGGAATCCGTCGTCCACCCCCCTCACGTGCAGCAGGCCGTTGTCCTCGCTGATCCAGCCCGCAACCGTGGCGATCACCTCCTGCAGGCCCGCGGAGGGCTGGGCGCCGGGCTGCCGCTCGATGAAGGATTGGTCCAGGTCGGTTTCCAGGCCTTGCGTGTCGGATTCCACCAGCGCCTCCACCCGGATGGTCTCGGTCGGGGTGGTCAGGCTGAGCGAAGCCTCAACCTGCACGGGGAGATTGGAGCGGACGCGCACCCGGCCGTTCCAGGGCTGAAATCCGGCGGCCTCGACCCGCAGCAGATAGGGGTCGAAGGGAAGGTTGTTGAAGTGAAAGGCGCCCCCGGGGCCGGTGGAGGTCTGGCGTTGGAACCCGGTGGTGCGGTTGCTGAGCCGGACCAGGGCCCCTGAGACGGCGGCTCCGGTCGGGTCGAGGACTGTTCCCCGCACGGTACCGACCCGGATCTGGGCAGCCAGGGACGGGCCCAGCATGAGGACAAACAATGCTGCCATGCGGGAGACGTTTTTCAGTCGAACCATTGCGAGTTCTCGGTAACCCGGTAACCGACAACCGGAACCCCTACCCGGACACTTACCATTTTTTGGTCACTCCCACAAAGATATTGCGTCCCAACTCCGGAATTCTCTCGCGGGTGAAGGGATTCAGGGAATTCAGGTGTTCGAAGTAGAACTTGTCGCCGAGGTTCTCCACCCCCGCTTCCAGGGAAAGCCGCTTGGGGAGTTGAAGCCCCCCTCGCAGGCTGAGGGTGGTGAATCCGGGGGAGGGCGCCTCCAGCCGGGATGCCGCCACCCGGTCCTGAGGCCCGACGTTGCGCATTTCCAATTCTCCAAAAAACGGAGCCGAGCGGCCGGTGTAACGCAGCCGGGAGCGGACTTCGAAGGGCGGAATGCCGAGGACGGGCTCATTGACTCCGATGGCGGCCAGGGATTGCTCGATGTCGTCGGCCAGGGTGTAGGCGCCTTGAATTCCGAACTCCAATCCATCCGTTATGGGGGCGCGCAAGGAAAAGTCCAGGCCCCTGAAGTCGGCATGGTGACCATTGAGGGTGCGAAAGACCTGCGGCGGGCTCAGGGGCAGTCGCTTGCGGATGCCCGCAGCCGGGGCCACCGTGATGAAGTCCTGGATTCGACGATAGAATCCTCCGCCTCGCAGGCGCATTCCCGCCCAACGGAGCTGCAGTCCCAGGTCCGCCTGATAGCTGGTTTCCGGTTCGATGCCGGGAGCCCCCATGAACTCGGCCGCGACCTGAAACTTGGTGCTGGGGAAGCGGTCGGAGTAGCGCTCCAGCACGTTGGCCGTGCGTACCACCCGGCCCAGTCCTCCCGATACCGTCACCGCCTCGGTCAGATTTCTCCGGGCGGTGAGGCTCCAACTGGTGTTGAGCTCCTTCCGGTTCATGGGCCCTGAGGTGTTGTCCCTGAAAAAATCGGACGGCTGGGCGGCCTCGGCCTGGACGGCGTCGAATCGAAGGGCTGCCGCCATTCCCCAGTTCTCGCCCGCCTTGGAGGCGGTGAGGTAGAACCCCTGATCGCGGATGCGCGCGTCCGGCCAGACGTTGTCCCGAAACAGGAGCCGGTCGTTGCTGCGCCTGGAGATGAATCGAGTCGCCTGCTGGGCCAGATCGTAGAAGTCGAATCCGGTTTGAATGGCCCAACCCGATCGGGGCCGGAAGCTGATCCGTCCCGCCCCTCCCAGAGTGTCCGATTCCGTCGGCAGCGAGACGGCCAGCCCGAAGGGAGGCACTCTCCCGGGCATGTCCAGGGCCGTAGGTTTTCCGTCGTTGTTCATGCGATGGCTCTTTTTGCTCAGGTAGAGCCGGAAGGCAGCGCTCTGAATGGCGGAGGCGGGTTCTTTCAGATAGTAGGCGCCGTTCCAGGACCGAGTGATGAAGTGGTTGGCGTCGAGCAGCCGCCCGGGGTAGTCCAGGTCCTGTTGGGTGTCGAAGCCCGAGCCGAGGGTGAGTTCCTGGTTGGAGGTCAGGTTCAACCGCAGCTTCCCGCCCACCTGGTATTCTCCGAACCGGCCCGGAATGGTCGGACCGGCGCCGCTTTGGGCTCCGGCGCGATAGTCGCCTCCCTTGCCTCCGGAGGCTCTCACACTCATGCCGGCTCTCCGCCCTGCAGCGAAGAATCGGGTATGCCCCCAGCGGTTGGCGCCGTTGAGGGAATATCTGGTGGAGACGGAACCGCCGAAGGTCATCTCGTCGTGCACGGGCACGGGATCGGTCTTCACCAGGACGGCGGCCAACCCGCCGGCGCACTCGCCCAGAGCGTAGGGGCCCTTGACCACCTCCAGGCTGCTGACCCGGGCCGGGTCCACGTGGCTGATCTCGGAATCCATCCTGGCGGGTCCCGCGGCAAAGGCGCGGGATCCGTCAACCACCATGGCCACCTGGTACTCCCGGAGTCCCTGGACCACAGGCTCCAGGTTGGTGCCGCCCCGTCGAACGGCCAGGACGCCGGGCACTTCCTTGAGTCGTTCGGCCAGGTCCCGAGGCGGGCCCGAGTGCAGTCGGCCGGCCGGGATTTCCTCAATGGCGATTTGAGCCGGCGCACTGGCCAGCACCTCGATTTCGGTGGCCACCGAATCAAGCTGTAGATCAACCGTCAGCTCCGCCGTCTCGCCCGCCGGGAGCGCCAGCTCTCTCCGGTGCGGCGCGAAGCCTGGAGCCGTAACCGATACCAGATAGGACCCGCCGGGGACGTTGAAGGTCACGCTTCCGGCGGCCCGGGTGTGCCCGGCGGCTGTCTGTTGGCCGGAGGGCAATGCCAGCGAGACGGTGGCCCCGGAGACGGGCAGGCCGGCGGGATCCCGTACCTGAACGGTGATCGATGCGGCTTGAGAAAAGAGGTTTCCGCACAACAGCGTGAGGACGCCCAAGAGGGACAGGCAGGGGGTACTCTTCTTCATCGGATCCTCCGCGACGGACGAAGCAGGTGTTGGAAGGTCTGGCATGGGACGGTCCGGCGCCCGAGTGCGCCTGCCAGGGGCAGCATGGTCCATCACCGTCCGAAGCCGAATGTGGACGGACTGGGACCTCTTCAGGCGCAGATGCCGGGCCGGAGATGGGGAGGGGTCAGGAGGATCGCGGCGGGTGAAACAGGGATGGGTGGTGTCCCCGGGGAAGTGCCGGTGTCCGCAGAGGGGTGCCGTTGACGACGGTCCTGGTGAGAGCAGAGAAAACGGCCTTCTCTTGCGCCGGCCAGCCGCTCTGCTCGCGAGCCGTCAGGAAATTGGCCTCCGGTCGTTGGCATCCCGCCGACCAGGCACACGATTTCCCCGGGAACTCCATCCTTGGAGGGGAAGGACGGTGGCACTGTTTCGTCCTGACCGGCCGAGATTGGGGCCGCTTCTCGGGGCAGCAGCAGCGCTTTTGTCCCATGGCGCACTGGCCGGGGGGCGAGGCCGAGGCGGTGCCTGGAGCCGTTCCCCGCTGCAGCAGCCAATGAACGGGTAACGTGCCTGGACCCAACGATACCAGGGCCGCAAACACCGCCACCTTCTTCCAATCGGGTCTTCTCATGTCCAGGCCAGGGATATGGGTTCAGTTGACGAAGCGCTCGGAGGCCTCTCGGTGATGTCCGCAAAAGGATGAAAGCCGCCCGCAAGTCAGCTCGTCGGCTTGTAGCGTTCCACCTTTTCGAAGGCGTCGGCAATGATGCGGGTGTCGAGGCTGTCGACGGCGAAGGCTCCAGCCTGGGAGAGGTAGCGCCAAGTGACGTCGAAGTCCTGCTGGCTGAGGACCGGGTAGTTCCGCTCCAGGCCGTCGAAAAAGGCGGTAAAGGCAACGCTCACGAAGAAGTCCACGGCCGCTACCCGGCTGCTCTCCAGCTTGACGGCATTCCAGACATAGCCGCTGGCGCTGTTGGCGTCGGTTTCCTCGGAGATGAGTTCGAGATCCTCGGCTTTGACGCTGTAGCCGTCGAGTTGAGCGCCTTCCTTGAGCCGGAAGGTCTTCCAGCAGTGCCCGCAGGCCGACTGCCCCTTGCCCAGAACGAAATCCCAGACGGGCGCCACCTTCATGGGTGCGCCACAGGCCGGGCACTGGTATTCCTTGACGAAGTCCGACAACGCCGACAATATTCCATCTCCGCGATCTGGCATGGCAGCAAGCCCCTTTTCATTCGAGTTACCGAAGAAACCCTCGGATTATACCCCAGCCGATCAAGTTCAGGCCGTACGGGATGATTGGGCCTCAATCGGCGATGCGCTCAATCCCTGCCCCCAGCGCCTTCAGCTTCGTCTCAATGGCTTCGTAGCCGCGGTCCAGGTGGTACACCCGTTGAACCAGCGTCTCTCCGCTGGCGACCAGCCCCGCCAGGATCAGGGAGGCGCTGGCTCTCAGGTCGGAGGCCAGCACCTTGGCCCCGGTCAGATCCCGGCGGCCCGAGATCACGGCCCGGTTGCCCTCGATCCGGATATCGGCTCCCATCCGCACCAGCTCGCTGGCGTGCATGAAGCGACTCTCGAATATGGTCTCGGTGACGATGGAAGGCCCGTGAGCCTGGGTCATCAGCGCCATGTACTGGGCCTGCATGTCGGTGGCGAAGCCGGGGTACTCCATGGTGGTGACATCCCTGGCCTGAAGCCGGCCGGGTGCCGTCACCCGGCAGGCGTTGGGGCCGCAGCGTTCGATGGTGATCCCGGTTTCCTCCAGCTTCTCGATCACGGCCGCCAGGTGTTCGGGACGACAATTGGCCAGTTCGACAACGCCGCCGGTAATGGCGCCGGCCACCATGAAGGTGCCCGCCTCGATGCGGTCGGGAATGATGGTGTGGTCGGCTCCGCCCAGCTCGGGCCGTCCCTGAATTCGAATGGTGCTGCTTCCGTCTCCCTCGATCCGGGCCCCCATCGAACGCAGCAAATCGGCCAGATCAATGACTTCGGGCTCGCGGGCGGCGTTGTGCAGGATGGTTTCGCCTTTCGCCAGGCAGGCCGCCATCATCAGGTTTTCGGTCCCGGTAACCGTGATCCGGTCGAAGACCACCGTTTCTCCGGTCAGGCGGGGCGCCTTGGCTTCGACGTAGCCGTGCTCGATCTTCAGGGTGGCGCCGAGTTTCTTCAACCCCTTGATATGGAGGTCGATGGGGCGGGCTCCGATGGCGCAACCTCCGGGCAGGGAAACCCGGGCCCGGCCGAAGCGGGCCAGCAGCGGCCCCAGGACCAGGACCGAGGAACGCATGGTCTTGACCCTCTCGTAGGGAGCCACGCACGAGATGGAATGTCCGGCGACCAGCTCACAGCCGTGGTCCTTCCGCGGGTCCTCCAGGCCGACCCGGCAGCCCATTTCCTGGAGGAGGCGGCCGGTGGTTTGAATGTCGCGAACCCGGGGCAAGTTGCGCAGCTTGACGGGCTCGTCGGTCAGCAGGGCCGCCGCCATGGCCGGCAGGGCCGCGTTCTTGGCTCCGCTGATGGTGACCCTGCCCCCCAGCGCGGCGCCCCCTTTGACCAGGATCTTATCCAACGGTGTGGCTCACCTCCCCCTGGACGATGGTGGCCTGTACCCGGAGATTCCGGTCCAGCAGCACCATGTCGGCGTCTCTGCCTGCTGCCAGGGCTCCCTTGCGGTCGGCGATTCCCAGCGATTGAGCCGGATTGCGCGTAAGCATGCCAAGCACGGATTGCACCGGCAGGCGGCTCCAACGAACCATGTTCCGCAGGGCCTGGTCCTGGGTCAGAATACTGCCTGCCAAGGTGCCGTCCGGCGTGCGGCACACACCTTCCGAGAGCGTGACTTCCGAATCGGCCAGGCGGTACTGTCCCTCGGGCATGCCGGTGGCGCTGACGGCGTCGCTGATCAAGAGGATCTTCCCGGCTCCCTTGCACCGGAGGCCGAGTTCGACGGCGGCGGGGGAAACGTGAACGCCGTCTGCAATCAGCTCGGCCCAGACTTGTGGAGTGGTCAGGACGGCGCCGAGGACTCCCGGGTCGCGATGGCTGAAGCTCCTCATGGCATTGAAGAGGTGGGTGGCGTTGGCGGCCCCCAGATCGATGGCCGCCACGGTTTCTTCCAGGGTGGCGTTGGAGTGGCCCAGGGAGACGACCACCCCTCTGGAACGGGCAAAACGGATCAGTTCCAGGCTGCCCTCGACCTCCGGCGCCAGCGTGATCAGCTTGACCCGATGGCCGGAGCGGGCCAGCAACTGCTCGAGGATGAGTGTCGACGGGGGGCGAATGTGCTGGGCGCAATGGGCCCCGCGCTTTTCAGGGTTGATGAAGGGGCCTTCCAGGTGGAGGCCCAGCATGCGGGCGCCGGGCAGGGGTCGGTCCACCTGGCGTCCCAGGGCTTCCACGGCCTGCAGGGTGGCAATGGGCGAAGCCGTCATGGTCGTGGCCAGAAAGGCGGTGGTGCCGTGAGTAGCCAGGAAGCGGGAAATGGCTTCGAGAGCGTCAGTCGTGCCCTCCATCACGTCCCGCCCCAGTGCGCCGTGGATGTGGACGTCGATGAAACCCGGAGCCAGCAGGTGTCGGGAGTGGTCCAAGACTTCGAATTCGTCCCTGGAGAACCGCACCGCCGCCCGGCTTCCGACTTCCAGGATCTTGGAGCCCTCGACCAGAACCACTCCATCCAGAATGACCCGGTCGGGAGTCATGACCCTGCCGGCGGTCACTGCCAGTCGCTTCATGTCCCGTCACTCCCTGCAAGATCCGTCTGCATTATCTCCCATCGGTCCACCGCCTCGGCCACGGAATCGGCGACCTGACGGCGGGCCGACTGCATGGTGCTGTTGTCCCGGGAGGGATGGACCCGGTTGGTCAGGAAGACGATGAAGAGCCGCCGCCGCGGGTCGACCCACAACGAGGTTCCGGTAAATCCCGTATGGCCGTAGGACTGGGGCGACAACCTGCTTCCGGCGGAACTGTCGGGGGAAGGGGTATCCCAACCGAGGGCGCGGCTGCTGTCGCGCGGGCCGGCTTGACGCTTTGTGAAGGTTTCCAGGGTGGTCCGCTTCACGATTCGGCGATGGTTGTAGACACCGCCGTTGAGGAGGGCCTGGCAAAATACCGCCAGGTCCGCGGCCGTGCCGAAGAGGCCGGCGTGGGCAGCCACGCCACCCATGGCGCAGGCGTTTTCATCATGAACCTCGCCCCGCAGCAAACGCTTCCTCCAGGGGTCCATTTCCGTGGGGGCGATGCGAGGTCTCCAGTCGGACGGGGGGTGAAAGCAGGTCCGGCTCATTCCCAGGGGTTCGAAGATCTGTTTTCGGGCCAGGTTGTCGAGACTGTCCCCACAAGCTCTTTCCAGGACGGCGCCCAGCAGGATGAATCCCAGATCGCTGTAGAGGCTCCGACTCCCCGGCCGGTGCTCCAGAGGAGTTTCCAGAATCCGTTTCAGGACGTTTTCCTTCCCGCCGGCATGCTTGTAGAGAGGGACGTGGGCCGGAAGCCCGGAGGAGTGAGTCAGCAGATGCTCGAGGGCGACGTGCTGTCTTTGCCCCTCCCGATACTCCGGAAAAAAGCGGCTGAGCCGGTCGTCCGGGTCGATGACCCCGCGTTCGCAGGCCTGCATGACCAGGGTGGTGGTGCACACCACCTTGGTCAGCGACGCCAGGTCAAAAACGGTGTGCAGGCTTGCCGGGGCGCTGGTCGCAGTGTAGTCCAGCCTGCCGTAACCCCGGCAAACCAGGAGCTTTTCCCGGTAGCCTACGGCCAATGAGGCTCCCGGGAAGGCTTGAAGGTCGATGAAGCTCTGGACAAGCCGTTGAAGCCTGGTTCGCAGGCCCCGGAACTCCCTTCGGGAGGGGTTGGACGCGTCCGGGCGTGCCCTTCCCAGGACCATCGGCAACGCTTCCCGGCGGAGGCCGCTGTCCCGTTCGGCGACACCCGGAATCGACACCGGCAAGCGGCCGGCCAGGGGAATTTCTCCGAAGAGCGCCTTGACCGCCGCCCGCTGGGAACTGGAAACGTGGCTGAAGGTGCAAAGGAAGTTGGGGAAAGAGGAGAGCTGCCGAATCAGGTAGGGGTCGCCCAGGGAAATCAATACGGCGGAAGGGTTGGCCCGGGCCAGCCCCTTCAGCCAATCGGCTAGGCGAGGCGGCAGTCCCAGCCGGCCGGTTCCGGTCACCAGGGGAACATGCAGGGCCACCACGCAGAGATCCGCTTTGCCGGCCCTGTTCCTGACCTGTTTCAGCAGCGAGGGAGCCGCTTCAGGGGTGAGGCGATCCACCTCCAGCCAATCCAGCCGTGCCCTGAGGCGACCCTCCAGGTCGGCGGCAGCACCGGGGGATGGCCTGGCGGAAACGATGATCACATGCCCCGAGCGGATTCCACGGACATCCAGCGGCACCTGAGAGAGATCGTCCTTCACCAGGGTGACGGAAGCATCGGCCAGGTCCTGGACTTGCCGCTGGAATGCGGGAGCGTTGATCCTGCGGGCCAGTTGCGGCGAGTCGGTTCGCTTCCGCCGGCTCAGCCCCAGCCAGGCCTTGGCCTGCAGGATGCGCTCGACCGAACGGTCCACCCGGGATTCGGAAAGGCGGCCGGTCTTGACTGCTTCCAGCAGGGCGCCGAAGACGACCTCGGCGTCGGGTGGGTCCAGCAGGACATCCACACCGGCCGCCACGGCCTGAACGGCCGCTTCACCGATCCAGTAGCCCCGAGTCAGTCCCTTCATCTTCATGGAGTCGGAAACGATCAGACCCCGAAAGCCCAACTCTTTCCTCAAGACCTGTTCCAGTATCGCCGCCGAAAGCGTGGCCGGACGGCGAGGATCCTTCTCCAGGGACGGGACGGCGATGTGAGCCGTCATGACCGTCATGACGCCGGCCCCGATCGCCTCCCGAAAGGGAACCCACTCGATCTGTTCCAGGCGCGGGCGATGAGCCGCAATCACCGGCAGGGACAGATGGGAATCCACCTCGGTGTCGCCGTGACCCGGAAAGTGTTTGGCCGTTGCCAGCACCCCGGCCTGCTGGGCTCCGGCCACGAATGCCGCGCCCAGGCGCCCCACCAACTGCGGGTCCTCTCCATAGGCACGGATGTTGATGACCGGATTGGCCGGGTTGTTGTTGACGTCCACCACCGGGGCGAAAATCCAGTTGACTCCCAGGGCTTGGGCTTCCCGGGCGGTGATGCGTCCCTGCCGGCCGGCCCATTGCTCCGACCGGGTGGCTCCCACGGCCATGTTCCAGGGAAGGGAAAGGGTGTTGCGAATGCGGAAGGCGGCCCCCCGCTCGAAGTCGGATCCGATCAGCAGGGGAATCGGTGCCTGGGACTGCAGACGCTTGAACAGGACGGCCGACTAGTAGATGTCTCCTTCGAAGAGAATGACTCCGCCCCTGCCTATTTCGCGCGCCTGAAACTGCAATTACCTCCATACAACGCCGGATTCGTTGAGGAGGCTTC
>JAPOZE010000026.1 GCA_026706225.1 Acidobacteriota bacterium | reverse complement strand
CACGTAGGCGCTCCCCTCCCGGTCAACGGCGACGGCAAGCCCTCCGATCCCGTTGGCCGAGTAGGTCAGCACGGGATCGATCACCAGAGGCCTGCGCGGATCGTAGCGACCCAAACGGAATCCCACCTCCCC
This sequence comes from Acidobacteriota bacterium, assembly GCA_026706225.1. The sequence continues at coordinate 16,073 of JAPOZE010000026.1, read as the reverse complement.
GTTGCCGGCAAGCTCGTAGTGCACACGGACTTCCCGACGAGAGCCGCCCTCTTCCTGAAACGCCAGGGGACGCATCAGGCGGAGATCTCCAGGCAGAACCAGGTTTCCCTGTTCATCCACCGACAGTCCCTGATGGGCTGGAATGGCGCCCATAGCCGCGAAGTGGAGGCGGATCGCGCCGGGGTCGACACCCGCATCGAGCCGGAAATCGAACTCCAGGCGCCGGCCGTTGCCATAAAAGATCAGGTCGATCCCCGGATAGACCTGCCGGTAGCGGACTGTGGAAAAGGTCGGAACGTCCAATCGCCACTGCCGTGGGTCGGTGCCGCGCAGGTAGTGACTCCTGCTTCGAAGCCGGTTTTCGCCACGGATCCCGGGCCGAGGCTCGCCGTTGACGAGCCGCATCCTCAACGCCGACATCCCCCCGGTCGTGCCCTGCAGCCGGGCCCCTCCCGGGGACCGGCCGGAATGAAATTGAAAGACCAGCTCGTGGTCGAGAAGCAGGTAGCTGTAGCCGGGCCCTCGAGAAAGGAAGCGAACCCGACTCCCGGCCTGCCCCCGGTTGGGTTCGAAGCCGAGGGGCAACTCGCCATAGGTTCTTCGACCCGAGGCCTTCAGGAGGGATTGCCGCGCATCCGGCCGACTCGCGGGGGCGGCGGCAGCCGGCCGGCCTTGGGTCCGGACGAAAGGCCGCGGACCCGAACCCTCCGCCGACCGTTCTCCGGCCGCAAGCGGAGCCATGCCGCCGCCGGCTCCCACCAGGACAACCCAGCCAAGAGCCGCTTTCGGCAGCAATCCTCGGTAATTCAATGGCGTCATGCTTGTTTGTTCCCGAAACCCTCGGCTGACCACACTTCCCACTTCAAACTTCATCCTTCGCCCTTCAAACTTCAAAAGATCAATTTTGCCGCCAGGACCACCTGTCGGGCTTCCTGGGGAAAACCCGCGGGCGTCCCGAAGGAGGCCACCACTCCCGGAACTCTGGACCCCAGGTCCGTGTTGAAGGACGAGGCCGCCACGTTGGTTGTCGCCGGCTTCACATACAGGTTGGAGTGGTTGAAGAGATTGTAGAACTCCGCCCGAAACTGAAGCTGCAAACCTTCCACCCCGCCCATCTCCGGGAGATCGATGTTCTTCGCCAGCGCGACGTTCTGGTAGTGCGTTCCCGGCCGCCGGAAGGTGTTTCGACCCAAAGACCCGTCAAAGGGTCCATTGATTGAGAGTTGACAACCGAAGGGCTCGGCATCGTCGATACAGCTCCCATTGGAGTTGCGGACTCGGTTGACGGGCAAGACCAGAAAGGCGTTGGGCGTTCTGACATCGACCTGACGTTCCCCGGCGCCCAGCATTCCCGGCGCCGGTCCCGTAAGTCGCGGCCGGGTGTTGTCAGCCAACTCTCGATCGATGACCCGGCCGTCCCAAAGACTGAAGGGCTGGCCGCTCTGAAAGGAAACGATACCGCTGAACTGCCAGCCTGCCAGCAGCAGGCGCGCCAAACCTCTCGTTCGAGCCGCGCCCGGGATCTGCCAGACGAAGTGGCCGACCATCCGCTGGCGAACGTCGTGATCGGAGGGCCCCTTGTCCAGATCGGGATCAAAGGCATCCAGCGGCAACCCGGCGCCGCCGCTCACGCTATCGTCACCCACCAGCGAGCTCACGTTGTCCAGGGAGTGGCTCCAGGTGTAGTTGAGACCGTACTGCAACCCGAATTTGCGCAGGCGAAGGCTGTCAAGCCTGAGCTGCATCCCGTGATAGGAAGACCGGGCCTGGTTCCCCACGGTGATCAACGCCGCGATGTGGTTGACCAGTCTTTCCCCCGGGCGCCCCAGAAACCGTCCGCTTCCCAGTCGATTGGCGTTGATGGGCCGGTAGAGATTCCGGCCCCTGGAGCCCACGTAGGAAGCAGCCAGCAACAGCTTGTTGTCCCAGTCGTGCTGAAGCGTGGCGTTCCAGGTCCAGGTGGAAGCGGTTGTCAGATCCTGGTCCAGGTGGCTGACGGCACTGGGAGGCAACGACAGGGGTCTCGAGGCAAACAGGGTGTAGGGATCTTCAAACAGGGCCGGCGCCAACGGGATTCCGGAAATGCGGACGACGCTGAAGGCCGGAGGATTCAGATTCTCGTAGACAAAGCCGGGCAGTCGCTCGTAGAAGCGACCGATCCCGGCCCGAACGACCAGTCGGCCCCTGCCGGTCAAATCGTAGGCAAGACCCATTCTGGGAGAGAGGTTGGTCTTGCTGGCGGGAAAGAAATGGCTCCGGTACCGGTCGGGAGCGTCAACGGTGCGGAGCAAACGACCGTTGGCCATCTGCTCCAGTGAGGTGGTTCCGCCCCCTCGATAAAAGTTGGTTTCCAGGTGCTTTTCCTGGCTGATGCGATGGCCGGGACCGAAGTATTCGTACCGCAGACCCGGCGACAGAGTCAGCCGGGGGCTCACCTTCCAGGAGTCCTGCAGAAAACAGGCCAGGTCGTTGAATCGATAGTGCCGCCGAGGGTCGAATGCTCCGAAGGGAGGCGACAGCAGCTCCCCGGGAACCTTGCCTCTCGGATCCAGGTAAACTTGAAAGGAGGACGCCCGTCCATTGACGAATCGCTGCAGGTCCCTGAACTCCACGTGATTGTGGCGAGTCAGCGTGGACTCGGCGGGGGTCTGGTTGTCCCGGAGATGGACCAGGCTGGCCCCGAACTTCAGGTTGTGCCGTCCCCTCACCCAGTCGGCCATCTGTTGAAACTGGTACTCGTTCTGGGCGCCGCCGTCGCCGTTGCGGCCGGAGGGCAGTGCCAGAGAGCCCACGGCGCCGCTGATTTCATCCCCGGTAATCACAAAGGAGGGAAAGCCTCCGGCAAGCCGGATCGCTCTCTGCTGAAAGAGACGGTTGAAAACCAGGCGGGACTCGGTCAGGAAATTGCCCGACCAGAATCTCGTCAGGTTGACCGTCATGGTTTGATTCCTCAAGTGAAAGGACCGGTCCAGCAGGGAGGAATAGGGCTGATCCACGGTCGCCAGCCGGGCATGATCCTGAAAGGCGTAGCGGGTGTTCAGCACCGTTCGGGGGCCGATGCTGGTGTCAACCCGCGCAGTCCAGAGGGTGGTGTCCTGGGGCGGCCCGGCGCCGGCATCCACCGGCCCGGTGCGCGAAGTGGAGGCCAATGCCGGCAGGGTGACGAAGCCCGCCCCGATCCTGGACCCGCAGGCTCTTCCGAAGGGACAGACGGTCCGGGTGCTGATATCGGTGTCGGAGAGGTTGGAGGGTAGGGGAAAGCGGTCGAAGATGGCGTTGGTCCCGGGCGAGCTCACCGAGAGCAGTTGCGGGGTCGGAACATAGTAGCTGAGAGCTGCCGAGCTCCGGACCCGGATGGGTTCGAGGGCCGCAAAGAAGAAGACCTTGTCCCGGTAGACCGGCCCACCCAGCGTACCCCCGAATTGCTGCCGGTTGAAGACCGGCCGGGGCAGACCCCTGGAGTTGTTCTCGAACGTATTGGCCGCCAGCCTGGAATTGCGAAGGAAATAGTAGGCGTTCCCGTGAAACTCGTTCACCCCGCTCTTGGTGATGGCGTTGGCGATGAAACCCGCATTGCGGCCATACTCCGCGGTGAAGTTGTTGGTGAGCAACCGGTACTCCTGCACGGCGTCCAGGGGAACGATCTGGCCCGGGCCGGAGTTGTAGGGATCGTTGTTGGCGCTGCCGTCCAACAGGAAGCCCCCGCTCTCGGCCCGTTGTCCGTTCAAGGCAAAGCCGATGCCCCGTCTCACGCTGGCCGGCGTGGCCCCGGAACTGACCCCGACGAAATCGTAGGGATTGCGGGTCAGCGAGGGCAGTTCCGTCATGACCTGCGGCCTGATGGTGGTGCCCAAGGTGGCGGACTCGGTGCGGATGAGCGGGATGCCCCCCAGTTCGGTGACGCTGGCGATGACCGAGCCGACCTGCATCGAGAAGTTCAGAACCACGGCATCCTGGACGTGGAGCTCCAGGTCCGGCTTCACGATCGTGCGGTAACCGAGCAGGCGGATAATCACCCGGTAGTGCCCCGGCGGCAGGTTTGAGAGCCGATAGAGCCCCAACCGGTTGGTCCTGGTCCGAAACCTCTGGTTGGTTTCGATCTGGGTAGCGGTCACCTGGACCTCTGACAGAACCTGCCCCTGCCGGTTGGTCACACGGCCGCTAAGCGTTGCCGTCGGGCTGGCCAGCAGCACGCCGGCCAATGCCACCCACAGGATTGGGACTGGAATCAAGCGCACGGTGTGGATCCACCTCCCGTGTGAGCAAGGGCCAAGCCGGCTCACACCCGAGTATGCCACTCTCGGTTTCCAACTGCGTCAGGGGGACCAGGTCGTGTGGGCGAGCGGAATGACCGGTACCGGGCAGGGCGGCTCCTGGGGTTCGGACCCGCGTGTCGGGAAAGTGACCGGATCAAGGGAGATCGTCATCGGGGTTCAGGTAGGAATACAGGAGCGGTTCGCTTCCCGGCTTCAGGCTGCCTTCCTTGGGCTCCAGCGTAATGAAGACGGAATCGATTTGGGAAAGCACCTCCGCATCGTCGAACTTGAGGATCCAGCCCTTATCGTTTCTGGCGTCCGCATAGAAGATGCCCAGGCTCTTGGGTGAACCCGTCAGCGAGGAACTGCGCCCTCCCCAGGCTTGCAGTGCGAAGTTGTCCAGAGATTTCCCCCCCCTGGGCGTCTCGTGAGCATAGACGATCAGGCGCCTGCCCTGGGCATAAAACACGTGCGCATCTACGATTCGCTCTCCTTCCGGATCATTGTCCTCGACGTACAGCACACGCAGGTTGCGGTCCGTCAACAGGTCCCGAATATCCCGGTCCGCCGCCAGCAGTTCCTGATCCCGCCGGATGGTCTCTGCCTGCTCGTTCACCGTTCGAGCCAACTCACCGATCTGCTTTTCCTGCAGCGCCAGGGTCACCTCCCGGGTGGCCCCCTGTTTCCGCAGAGCCTCCAACTCCCCGGTGCGAGTCTTAAGAGCCCTCTCCACCCTTGCCAATTTCTCCGACAACTGCGTTTCCGAATTCCTGGCTTCCTCCAGCGCCCGATTCAAGGCATCGGCATCCGCCTGGGTCTCCACCAGCTTCCGGCTCTGGCTCTGCAACCTGGCCAGGGCCCGGCGCCGCTGGCTTTGCGCCCGAGACAGTTCCTCAACCAGCCGGTCCATCTCCGCCCCCGACCGATCGGGGACTGCGACAGTGACAGGAGCCGGTGACTGACCGGCCAGGGACTGGTCGGAAATCTGACGGTTGAGCCGGCTGATCTCCTCGCGGAGTTGGCTCACCCTGGCCGTGGCGATGGAGAGGCGCTCTCCGCCCCAATACCAATGCAAACCGCTCAATCCCAGAACTGCCACCAGGAGTCCGGCGGCTACCGGCAGGGCGTATCGGGCCAAACGGGCCGACCGGGACCATTGTCCCGCCCCGACCCCTGAGCGGGTTGCGTTTCCGGGTCTCGTGGGAGCGGTGGGGGAACTGCTCTGATGCTCGGTGCGCTGCAGAAATCGCTGCCTGTAGCTGGATTCATGCAGGGCAACCTTGGAGGAAGTATCGGCAGGCTCTCCTGCGGCAACCAGCGGCAGGTGCTCGTGAAGGATCTCCAGGTAATCCTGGCGACTCCTCTGGCAATCCTCGCAGGCGATCAGGTGGGAGCGAAGCTCGGCGTACTCCCCGGCTGAGATCTGGCCAAGTGCCGCCAGGGCACACAATTCCTCGAATCGTTCATGGTCGAATTCATCACGCTTGGACATGGTGACATCCCCTGGGCATCAACCCGTGGTCCGGTTCATGCAGCCGTGGGCCTGCAGGAAGGACCGCAACTTTTTGAGACCCCGGTAGTAGTGGTTCCGTATGTTGGACAAGGGTTCCTCCATTTGGACGGCAATCTCTTTCAGGAGCAACCCCTGAAAATAGGCCAGGTCCAATGTCCGGCGTTCCCTTTCCGTCAACGTCTGTAATCCCTTCTCGATCATCTGACCCCAATCCTGATAGGTGAGGCCGTTCCACCCCTTCATGGAGTGGGCGAATTCATGGTTTTCCAGGTCCGTTTCTTCCGTCTGGTCGTAGAAGTTGCGCAAAGCCAGATACTTCTGCCGGTTGAGACTGCGGTGATAGGCATATTGAAGAATCCAGGTCTTGGCGCTCCCCTTGTCGGGATTGAAGACCTCAATCCGCCGGTAAATCTCGATGAATACCTCCTGCATGAGATCTTCCGCTTCGCCCCGATCACGAAGAATCTTGAGAGCCACGCTGAAGACCAGGCGGTAGTAGCGGTCGAACAGAAAGCCCAGAGCCTCCTGACGCCCCCGCTTGAGCTCTTCCATCAACTCTTCGTCGGTCCTGGTATGGAGCTGTTTGTCTGTCAACATGAACCCGAAACCTGGACCGGGCCGGCGGCGCCCGGGGCACGGCAGCAGAAGAAACCAACCCTCTAAAGTATGCCGCCTGTGCCGGAGGTTTGTATCAACCGGCAGGACTCTCCATGGGTTCGCCTTGGGTGGAGCCTGCCACGGTCCGGAACTTGTATTGTCACTCGGAACGTAGGGGAAGGGCAACCACTTCAGCGGTACCGAACCGGTCCCACCGGGAACGGAGATTCGGATTCGATCCCGTCACGACCGCAACCGCCCGGGTCGTGCTGAGGTGGGCCTTGGCGGCTCCCTGTATGTCTTCCGGGGTCAATCTCCGGACATGGTCGCCGAACCGGTGCAAGAAATCATTGGAAAGAGAAAAGAGCTCCATCTGCGTCAACTCATCGGCAACGGCTTCCGAGGACTGCATTCTTTCGCCATGACTGGCGATGAGGTGCCTCTTGGCCGACTCCAGCTCAGCCTCCGAAACCGGAGTTTGCTTGAGGCTCTCGACAGCCTCCAGGATGGCCGTCAGCGCACCCGGGGCAGCCTGTGCGGGAACCTTGGCCAATACCTGCAACATGCCTCCGATCCGAAAAAACCGAATCCGACTGTCGAGAAATCGATAGTTGATCCGGTGAGTCAGAAACAGGCGGCTGAGGCGGGAACCGGTACCCAGTCCTCCCAAGAGCAGGTTCAGAACCTCGAGGCTGTAGAAATCGCCGCTCGATCGGCGGGGAGTCCTGTGGCCGAAGACGATTCCCGCTTCCGAGCAGTCCTCTTCATCACCGACAAGCTGAATCGACAGACGATCCAACCGCGGGAACTCGGGGTAGCCGGCTTCCTGAGGGACCCCCTTGGTCCAGGGTCCCAGCTTTTCCCGGGCTGCATCCAACAGCTCCCTCCCGGGAATGGGGCCGACCACGATCAGGGAGGCATCGTTGGGAATATAGTGGCGCCGCCGGAAGTCGTCCAGATCACCGTACAGGATGGACTCGGCGCCTTTCCCCGTTTCGGAACCGTTCCCATAGGGGTGATCTCCGAAGATCGCTCGTCTGAAACGACCATGGGCCAGACCATCCGGACTCTTTCCGGGAGAATCATCCTTCACCGGCGCGGTGGCCGGCGGCGCCCTGTCCTCGAACGGTGGCGGAGCCAGGGCAGCTCCCAGCAAATCGAGAAAGGTGCGCAAGCGGCGGGGAGGCATGCCGGCCCGGAGAATGGTGGCATCGGGCTGGACCTCCACCTTCAGCTCAATGCCCAGCACCTCCAGCTCTTTGGTGTCATCGGGAGTCCGGACCAGCAGCCGGTGCGCCGACAGACGCGCCAACCCGGGCTTTTGGGGCGGGTCAAGGGTCGATCCCGACCGGATCAGAAGATTGACAACCAACCGGTCGCCGCCGGGGCGATGCAGCAGCAGGATGCGCAAGCCGTTGAGCAGTTGAAAGCGCTGAACGGTTGCGTTTCCTCCGGATTCATGCTCCCTCCCCTCCCCGAAGCCGGTTTCCGGCAGGGCGCCCGCGAGGAGACCGCTCGTCAGCGCCGCCCCCAGCCAGACTGACCTGCCGACAGCCGCAAGCCCCCTGCGATCGAACCCGATCCTCCGGGTGATCGGCCCCCGGGACAACCCGCCAGAATAACCTTGCAACGCCTGCCCTCCTGAAACGCCCCACCCTGGCCCGGAGATGACCGCCGGGCCGATTGGAGGAGCCGTGGGCCTGTTTGAACTTCCCCCGAACCCCGGGTCAACCTGCCTGTTCCCAGTGTATCAGTTCGTATTCATTGGTGGTTCATCTTCATTGGCGATCGGCAGTTCTTCTTCGAACTATCCGCACCCCAAGGCGGGGCCCGGCTACCCTTCACGGCGTCACAGGGTGGCTCGGTTGACGGGCTGCGACGCTTTCTGATATGAGTATTGACCGCTTCAAGCTTATGTCGGCCCGCCCTCATTGCCGCTTACCTGGTATCGTTCATCCTGCCGCACGTGCCGAATCCCAAGTCGCGGGCGCCCGGCCGGGCTGGCGAAACCCCTGCGGCCCATGATCATGCACGGAGAGAGAAGGGCGCCGGCTGCAGGGAAAAACTCCCGGGGAAGCGGCATTCCGGTTGCGACCGGTCGCCACCGCTGACCCGCCAACCAGGGAAGACATGCCCAGAACTCAGCCAAAAGCCAAGGTGAGGACTTCGTCGAAGACCCCGTCGTCCGAGCTCGAGCCGCTCCCTGGTTCAAAGTCCGCCGGATCCACCGGGGGGTCGCCCGCCAAGAAGACCGTTTCCGCAAAAGCCGGTAAAGCTCGGTCGTCACCCCGTTCCAGTCCCGGGACAGCCCAGTCGCGGACCGGCTTGGCCCACCCGGACCGAAGCACGCTGATCAAGCGGTACGAGACGGCGGTTCGCCTGCTCCATCGCCAGCAATTCGAGCGGGCAAGAGACGCCTTCGAAAAAGTGATCGCCACCGACGGCCAGGACAAGGAAATCTGCGAACGGGCTCTGACCCACATCAGGCTGTGCGAGAACAAATTGGCCCGCAGCCAACCCGCTCCCAAGACTACGGAAGAACTCTACAATGTCGCCGTTACTTTCATGAACGACGGCCGGCACCAGGAGTCCATCAGGCACCTCAACCGGGCGCTGAAGCGGAGCCCCAAGTGCGAATACGTGATCTACGCCCTCGCGGTCTGCCACTGCCGGCTGGGAAACAGGGACCGCGCGCTGAAGCACCTCAAGCTTGCCATCGACCTGAAGGCGGAGAACCGCTTCCTGGCCCAACGCGATGCCGACTTCGAGCCGCTCACCAGAGACTCCCGGTTTGTCGCGCTGGTCTTCCCGGAGGAATCCCCCGCAGCGACGTCCTAGGCGGTTCGCACTCAGTGCTTTCCAAGATCAGCCCATCCTCTCCATCCATCCGAGTCGATTTCGATGGTCCGGCCCGCTATGGAGTCCGAGTCCTGACCGGTGACCTGCTGGCCGGGGACAAGAAGGTCAGGCACGATCCTCGCAAGCTCGCCTTGGCGATATTCGATGCCCGTATGGTCCTCGATCGCCTGCAGGCACCGCTGCCGGCTTCAGCCTCGGCTCAGACATGAATCCCACCCACGTCCTGATCATGGCCGCCGGTAAGGGCACGCGCCTGGAGTCCTCCCTGCCGAAAGTGCTGCACCCGTTGGCGGGACGGCCGTTGATGGAACACCTTCTGCAGACCGTCGAGGCCTTGAATCCCCGACACACTCTGGTGGTCGTGGGGCACCAGGCCGCCCTGGTCAAGTCGAGGCTGAGAAGCCGGGCCGTTGAGTTTACCGAGCAGGTTCCGCAACTGGGAACCGGACATGCCGTGCAGGTTGCCAGGGACTGGTGGTTCGGCAAGCCCGGCAACCTTCTGATTCTATCGGGCGATGTGCCATTGATTTCCGCCGGGACCCTCCGGAAAATGATACAGGTGCATGACCGAACCCGCGCCAGCCTCACGCTGCTTTCGACCCGGCTGGACGATCCCACCGGCTATGGCCGGGTAATCCGGGCGGAAGACGGGAGGGTTCGGGGCATCGTCGAACAGAAAGAGGCCGGTCTTTCCGAACTGCAGGTCAAGGAGGTCAACACCGGGCTCTATTGCTTTCGCATTCCGGACTTGTCAGAAGTCATCGACCGATTGACAGCCGACAATCGCCAGAAGGAGTATTACCTCACCGATTGCGTAGACCTCTTGAGCCGCCGGGGGAAGCCGGTGGAGGCCGTGGTCTGCGACGATTGGCTGGAGGTCATGGGAGTCAACAGCCGGAGCGATCTGGCTCGCATGGAGAAAGTCCTGCGGGAACGCCGCTCGGGTCATGGAGAGCCCCGCGGACCCGCCCTCGTCGATCCTGAATCGGTCTGAGACAACCGCGCCATGTGTGGAATCATTGGATATGCGGGAACCAGGACGGCTGCCCCCGTGCTGCTGGATGGGCTGAAACGCCTGGAGTATCGAGGGTACGACTCGGCCGGAATCGCGGTCATCGGGGACCGCTGTCTTCACATCCGCAGGGCTTCGGGCAAGGTCGGGATCCTCGAACAGGCGGTCAGGGACAATCCCTGTGAAGGTACCGTCGGCATAGGCCACACCCGCTGGGCAACCCACGGCAGGCCGACTGAAGAAAATGCCCATCCCCACCGCGACTGCCGACGGGAGTTCGTGGTGGTCCACAACGGAATCATCGAAAACTACCTGTCCCTCAAGAAGACCCTGGCTGCCGATGGACATCGATTCATCACCGAGACCGACACCGAGGTCATCGCCCACCTGGTCGAAAAACACTATGAGGGCTGCCTGGAGGAAGCGGTCCGCAAGACCGTCGGGGAAATGACCGGACTCTACGCCCTGGTGGTGCTCACCCTGCATGACCCCGGCAGGCTGGTCGCCGCCCGCCAGGGCCCGCCGGTGGTCATCGGCATCGGCGATCGGGAGTCCTTTGTCGCCTCTGACATCCCGGCAATCCTGAGACATACGCGGGACATCGTTTTTCTGGGCGACGGCCATCTGGCCGCTATCGGCCCGACCGCGCTCAAGGTCACCGATTCCCGGGGCCGCCCGGTGACGCCCAGGGTGCAACGCATCACCTGGGACCCCGTCATGACCGAAAAAGGCGGATTCAAGCATTTCATGTTGAAGGAAATTCACGAGCAGCCCCGGGCCGTTCGAGACACCACCCTGGGGCGCATCTCCCGAGACACCGGGAAAATCATCCTCGACGAAATGAAAATGACGGAAGAGGATTTTCGACAGGTGGAACGGATTCGCCTGATCGGTTGCGGAACGAGCTGGCACGCCGCCCTGGCCGGCAAGTTCATGATCGAGCGACTGGCCGGCGTGCCGGTCGAGGTGGAGTACGCCTCCGAGTATCGCTACCGGGAACCCATCGTTCCACCCCACACCCTGGGTATCCTGATCACTCAGTCGGGAGAAACCGCAGACACCCTGGCGGCCCAACGGGAAATCCGGGGACTGGGAGCCGCAAACCTCGCTATCTGCAACGGCGTGGGAAGCCTGATTACCCGGGAGGCCGACGGCGTTCTCTACACTCATGCCGGTCCGGAAATCGGCGTGGCCGCGACCAAGACCTTCACCACCCAGTTGACCTCCCTGTTCCTGTTCGCGCTGTTTCTGGCCGGCCTGAGGAAAACCGTCAGCCCGGAGCAGGCGCAGGTCCTGATCGAAGAACTGGCCAGGGTACCGCAAAAAATGGAGTCCTGCATCGGACAGGCCGCCCGCCTGGAGGAGCTCGCCAGGCGCCTGTTTCGAAGCGTTCACGTCCTGTTCCTGGGACGCGGCATCCACTTTCCCATCGCTCTGGAAGGCGCGCTCAAGCTGAAGGAAGTCTCCTACATTCATGCCTCGGGCTACCCGGCAGGGGAAATGAAACATGGCCCCAATGCCCTGATCGACGAAGACCTGCCGGTCGTGGTGATCGCGACCAGCGAAGACGGCAATCCCCGGTCCACCCTTCTCTACGAAAAGACCCTCAGCAACATCAGGGAAGTCAAGGCCAGAGACGGACAGGTCATCTCGCTGGTGACTCCTTCCAACACCGAAGCCAGGGATGCCTCCGACTTTCATATTGAAGTCCCCTCCAGCAAAGACCTCCTGCTTCCCATCCTGGAGGCCGTTCCACTCCAGCTCCTGGCCTATTTCATCGCGGTTCGCCGCGGCTGCGACGTGGATCAACCGCGCAACCTGGCCAAGAGCGTCACCGTGGAATAGACATCGAGGACCGCCACCGTCGCCCTCGACAATGCGGTTGTCAGCCCCCGGGATGGCGCTATAATCAATAGCATTGAGCGCAAAATCCACTCTTCGGCCGGCATGGACGAAGCCGTGCCGGCGGGACACTTCCCATGAGTCGACCCAGGACGCTAGGCGAGTTGAGAGCAACCGGCTGGGCGGCGCCCGGGATGCGGAAACGCACGGTCAAGGAGGAAATGCGGGCCAATGTCGTTCGCCAACTGGAAGCGGGAAACCGGCTGTTTCCGGGAATCGTGGGGTATGACGATTCGGTGGTTCCCCAGGTGGTCAACGCCATTCTGTCCCGTCACAACCTGATCCTTCTGGGGCTGCGCGGTCAGGCCAAGTCCAGGATTCTGCGAGGGCTCACCCAGTTCCTGGACGAGGAAATCCCGGTCATGGCCGGCTGCGAGATCAACGACAATCCCTTCAGGCCCCACTGCCGTGCCTGCCGCAACAGGGTTGAAGAGATGGGAAACGAGGCGCCCGTCTCCTTTTTGCCCAGGGAAGCCCGCTACGTGGAGAAGCTGGCCACGCCCGACGTGACCATCGCCGACATGATCGGGGACGTCGATCCCATCCGCGCCGCTCGCAGCGGTCTCGACCTCGCCGACGAGTTGACCATCCACTACGGGCTGCTTCCACGAGCCAACCGGGGCCTGTTCGCCATCAACGAGCTGCCCGACCTGGCCGGAAAGATTCAGGTGGGCCTTTTCAACATCCTGCAGGAAGGGGACGTCCAGATCAAAGGCTACCCCGTGCGTTTCGAGCTGGACGTGGTGATGGTCTTTACGGCCAATCCCGAGGACTACACCGCTCGCGGAAAAATCATCACTCCGTTGAAGGACCGCATCGGGGCCGAAGTGAGAACCCACTATCCGGCCGCCCTCAAGGAAGGCATCCGCATCACCGAGCAGGAAGCCTGGCTGGAACGCCCGGGGAGCGGGAACCGCTTGCGGATTCCCCGCTTTATCCAGGAAGTGATCGAGACCATCGCCTTTCTGGCCCGCCGGGACAAAAAGGTGGACAAGCGCTCGGGAGTGAGTCAGCGGCTGCCCATCACCGTCCTGGAGAACGTGGTCTCCAATGCCGAGCGCCGCTGCATCGCCAGCGGAGAAAAGAAGGTGGTCCCGCGTATCAGCGACGTTTACGCCGCCCTGCCCTCCATGACCGGAAAGCTGGAACTGGAATACGAGGGGGAGTTGCAGGGGGCCGAGAAGGTGGCCCGGGACCTGGTTCGCGGCGCCGTGGGAAAGGTTTTTTCCCGCTACTACGACCCGGCGAACCTCAAGCACATCGTGGACTGGTTCGATCTGGGAGGAGCCCTGAAACTTTCGGAAAGCGGCCCGACGAGCGAAACCTTTGAGCAGCTCAACCAGATTCAGGGCCTGGTGGAAAAGACAGCCTCTCTGGAGCCGCGCCGAAGAGGACGCAAAGACCCGGCGTTCCTGGTTTCCGGCTGCGAGTTCATCCTGGACGGGCTTCACGCCCTCAGGAAAATCGATCGCAGCGAGGACAAGGGCTATTTCGCTTCGGAAAAAAAGAGGCCGCAGACCTATATCGACGACCGGCCCGCCCGGCGCCGGAGATCCTTCAACTAGCCGTGAAGAGCGTTAAATATTCCAAATACACGGGAATGGATTGGGACTCCCTGAGTCTGGAGGACCTGCTCAACCACCTCTCCGACTTCCTGCTGCAGAGTGGTTTCTTCCAGAATCCCTACGGTCCGCATCCCTTCGATCGGGACCACAACCTGCAAAACCTCCACGACGCCATCCTGGAGGCCCTGCTCGACCAGGACATGCTGTCCCAGGAGATGCTGGAAAAGCTGCTGGAGGGTTCCGGCGAGGACCTGGACGCCAGGCTGTCCGAGTTGGTTCAGAAGCTGATCGAACGCCTGGCGGAAGAGGGATACCTCTCCTATTCCGAGGACCGGCAGGCCGAGGATGGCCTTCCAGGTCCAGGGCCGGGCCATGAGGGCGGCCAGTCCGGCCAGGTTCGCTTCGAGCTCACCAACAAGAGCCTCGACTTCCTGGGGTACAGGACCTTGAAGGACCTGCTGGGCTCCCTGGGCCGAAGCCAGTTCGGACGGCACGACACGCGGGAGATGTCCACGGGAATCGAAGCCAGCGGAGCCTCCAGGAACTATGAATTCGGAGACACCCTGAATTTGGACGTCAGCGGCACGCTGCTGCAGGCGGTCCGGCGCGAGGGACTGGGAATGCCCTTGAAGCTGGACTATCCCGACCTCCTGATCCATCAGTCGGAGTACCAGAGCTCATGCGCCACCGTCCTGATGCTGGACTGCAGCCACAGCATGATTCTCTACGGGGAAGACCGGTTCACACCGGCCAAGCGCGTGGCCATGGCGCTGGCCCATCTGATTCGGACCCAGTACCCCGGAGACTCGCTCAACCTGGTACTGTTCCACGACTCCGCCGAAGAGCTTCCCCTGAGCCAACTGGCCCGGGTCCAGGTGGGACCCTACTACACCAACACCTGCGAGGGGCTGCGCCTGGCCCAGCGCATCCTGGCCCGACAGCGCAAGGACATGAAGCAGATCGTCATGATCACCGATGGCAAGCCGTCGGCTCTCACCTGTGAAGACGGCAGGATCTACAAGAATTCCTTCGGTTTGGACCCGGTGGTGGTCCGCGAGACCATTCGGGAGGTCGCCGCTTGCCGCAGGTCGGGCATCATGATCAACACCTTCATGCTGGCCAGGGATTACGAACTGGTCAGCTTCGTCAAGAAGGTCACCGAAATCTGCCGCGGCAAGGCCTACTTCACCACTCCCCATACCCTGGGCCAGTACCTGCTGCTGGACTACATGCAGAACAAGGTGAAGACCATCCACTGACCCGCCGGCATTGGTCTGCCGGCACCACTACCCTCCCACCGCACTCCTGGATTCAACTGGATTTCGCCGAAACGAACATGCTATAAGGTGCGTCCAAAGTCCCACCCCCTCGGAGAGGTGCCGGAGTGGCTTATCGGGGCTGCCTGCTAAGCAGTTGTACGGGGTGACCTGTACCGAGGGTTCGAATCCCTCCCTCTCCGCCAGATGTCCCACAAGAAAATCAATTCTGCTATTTCAACCTTCGGTTGAGGCGGATGGCCTTGAAGTAGGGTGAGCGGGCGATGACGGACAACTGGGCGCCTGTGGCTTCGGCCACAAAGGCTCTTGAAGCCTGCAGCCAGCGTGGGGGAGACTCGAGAACCGTCTCGAGGAATGCGCGGGTCCGGGCGGCTTTCCGTTCGAGCGCCGAGAGATCCCGGGGAGCTTCGGGCATGACCCTGTCGGGCGCAAGTCCCCCGGCTCGTCCCCCGACAGACTCTCTCATTCCGACCTTTTGCGGGGAAACATCGAGCTCAAGGATGACACTGGCCTTTTGCTCCAGTTTTTCGCTGGCCATGCGCTGAAGTTCTTCGCCCTGGAGCTTCGCCAGGCGATCGGGCTTGCTCACGACAGTCCTCGCTGGGCTATCTTCCCTGTGAATTATACTGCGGCATCCCGCCTAGAAACCCTTTTCCCTGGCGAAACCGATCGCCTGCAGGATGTCGAGTCTCCCGAATCCGAAACGGTGATCCTGTCCGATTTCTCCCAGCTCTTCAACCGACCCGGTGAGCAGATCCTGAATCAGGAATGCACGGTTTGTGGGCGCCACGCGTTTCTTGATGGAAGTAGCGCTCAGCAGCAGCGCCATGGCTCCGGCAACATGGGGAGTCGCCATGGAGGTGCCGTTGAAAGCGGCCCACTTGCCATCCGGTACCGAAGAGTAGACAGCCACCCCGGGAGCGGAGATCTCCGGCTTGGAATAGACGAGAGGCAGATTCTCAGGGGAAACGAAGCCGGACTCCCGGATGATATGAGTTCGACCGCCGCTGAAGGCGGCAGCACAGTCCCGATAGTCGGTCGCCCCCACGGAAAACGAAAGCAGATCGTTGCCGGGCGAGCCGGTGATCTGTT
>JAPOZE010000290.1 GCA_026706225.1 Acidobacteriota bacterium | reverse complement strand
GCCGGGTGGGCCGCCCCACCGGCCGCCGCTACACCCTGCAGGCCGTCCGCTGGAAGCCATTGCCGAAGGGGAAGAAGATTGGGGAGTAGCTGGACAGGCCAAGCGTTTTTGGTACCTGAATCCATCCCACAATTGGGGGCACCTCCCGTGACCCTGCCTGCCGTCGCCGCCGCAATTGGATTCCTCGCGCCTCTCCCGGTAGCCCACACCATTGCCGACTGGAATACGGAAACACCCCTCTTTCACACGAAAATAGTGTACACTAAGAAAGTGAAGATCTGGCATTAAGGAGGCAATCGTGAAAAACATTACCTTGAGCGCCGACGAGAATCTGATCGAAGCCGCGCGACGACGGGCCGTGTCAGAGCACACGACCTTGAACGAGCAGTTTCGCTTGTGGCTCAAAAACTACGTTCGGCGCGAGCAGCAGGCTGCCGAGGCCATGAGAGTCATGCGTGAGTTGCAGGGCAAGTTGCGCGTTGGACGCAAGTTGACTCGGGATGAAATGAATGAGCGTTGAACACTTCATAGACACCAACGTCTTCATCTACCAGCTTGAGCGACTTGATACCCGCAAGGCCGCGATTGCGGAACATTTGATCCAGCATGGGATAGTGAGTGGAACCGCGTGTATCAGTTCTCAGGTTGTCCAGGAATGTCTCAACACGGCGATTCGCAAGGCGGAAATAAAGCTGACCAGATATGAGATGGAAGAGTATCTGCAATCTGTGCTCTCGCCCCTGTTACAGGTTCAGCCGAGTCTTCACCTCTATCGATCATCCCTGGACATCCAGTCGCGTTATCAGTTCAGCTTCTACGACAGCTTGATCGTCGCCGCCGCGCTCGAAGCCGGCTGCAAGACCCTCTACAGCGAAGACCTGCAGCACGGACAGCAGATCGACGGAGTCACCATCACAAACCCGTTCAGGACATGAGCCCCGGTTGGCGAAAACATCAAGAACTGGCAAATCCAATGTCGTCGCAACCATCCCATAATTGGGGCCGCATCCCGTGACCCTGCTTGCCATAGCCGCTTTCGTCTCCCTGGCGCTCGTTCTGGGCGCACTGTGGGCGCTCTACGGTCGCCTCGGTGACCGGACCGAGGGGTTTGTCCTCGCCGCAGGCGGCGGTGCACTGATGTTCTCTGCAGTTCTCGAACTGATCGTGCCCGCTCAGGAATCCATAAGCCTGCCGGCGACGGGACTAACGCTGATGATCGGGGCGGGAACTTTCGCCCTCATCGACTATCTCATCGACAAGCGTTGGGGAGAGGAGGGCGGCCTCGGCTTTCTGGCCGCGGCCACCCTCGACGGCGTGCCGGAGAACCTCGCACTGGGAGTGGCCCTGATCGGCGCCGGCTTCTGGGACGTCGCAGGCCTCGCCGGGGCCATCTTCCTCTCCAACGTACCCGAAGGCGCCAGCGGCGCCAAGGGCATGCGCGCCATCGGCTGGCCGCGCGACCGGATACTGGCGATCTGGCTCGGCACGGCGCTGTTCCTGATCGTGGCAGCGGTGGCCGGGAACCTGCTATTTCGCCACGCGCCGCAGGAGTACCTGGTGCTGATGCAAGTTTTCGCGGGCGGTGCCATCATCGCCGCCCTCGCCACCGAGATCTTTCCCAAGGCCTACCGCCGCGACCACCAAATGGCAGGCATCGCGACCGCGCTCGGCCTCCTCGCGGCACTCCTGCTGATCCACAGCATGACTGACTGAAGCGTAGCTGGTTTCCCGAAAACTTCGTATCTTGAGTGCATCGCGGTCCTTAGGCAAGACGGATTTCATACTCTCCGGAAGTCCAGAAAACTGTGGTCGAGGTATAACACTTGCTGCCCTGAGAACCGCAGCGTAGGGTTGCCCTTTCATGTACACTACGAACACCGTTGGCACCATGAGGCGTCGTACAACACGACGCCGACGGATGTGTTCTATTTTCTTCAACTGGAAATACTTGCCTGTTGTGAAAGGTGAATATGAGTAACAAATATGTGAAGTCCGAACCCATACCGCTAAAAGACCATCCTGAGTTTAACGAAAAATGGGTGCAAGACCTCATTGCGAACGATCCTTCGATCCTCGGGCTTGGAGACCTGGTGCTTAGGGACGTGGAGCGAATGCAGCCGCGCGCAGGCCGCCTCGATCTTCTGCTTCAAGACACTGAGACAAACCGGCGATACGAAGTGGAACTGCAACTCGGAGCAACGGATGAAGCCCATATCATCCGCACAATCGAGTATTGGGATATTGAGAAGAAGCGCTACCCACAGTACGAGCACTGCGCCGTCCTCATTGCAGAGGACATCACAAGCCGTTTTTTGAATGTCGTCTCGCTTTTCAACGGGACTATTCCACTCATAGCGATTCAGATGCAGGCCCTCAAGGTAGGTGACCACCTTACGATTGTGTTTACGAAGGTCATGGACGAACTTTCTCGGGGACTTATTGACGAGGATGAGGA
This sequence comes from Acidobacteriota bacterium, assembly GCA_026706225.1. Next base: position 13,905 of record JAPOZE010000290.1, on the reverse strand, counting down.
CGCCAAGGCAGCGCCGACAGATCGTGCATATTGGGAGAAACGTGCCACCAAAGCAACCGTCGGTCTGACCGATCAGATGCTCGAGATTCTTCGTAGCTTCGATCCGACTCTGAATCTGAAATACAACAAGTTTTATATCGGCGTCGAGAAGGACGGCCAACCGTACAATTTCGTCACGTTCAGGCCGAAGAAGAACACACTGAATTTCGAGTTGAAGCTATCCCAGACCAACCCTCTCAACACCAAAATTGATGACGCCGGGCTCGACACACTTGAATACAACAAGAAATGGGGGCTCTACCGCCTCCGTCTGACGACCAAAGATATTAAGACGAAGTCAGAAGTTCTGACGGAGTTGTCAAAGCTTGCCTATGATCGGCGAGCCAATGTGTGAAACACCGCCCAAAGCGCACGGTGGCAGCATACCGCTGGCAGTAAAGAACTCTTCCTGTGAAATACTTTCAAGGGAGAAAAAATTGGTGAGGGCGACTCCCATATGAACACCACAAATCACTAGTATAAAATATATTAACTTCAATAGGTTCAAAGACATGACGCATTTGTCAATACTGAGCAATTCACCTTAGAGTTGCTGTTCAACTGTCTACATGGCGGGATCACCTCAGAACATCTCACACCACCTGCTCTGACATTCGTGACGGACCCTTCATTGATTTCTACCTTCTTTGACCACGTGCCAGCACCTCACCCTCCCCCCACCAACCAGTCCATGGTGAACCGTGCGAAGGTGATCGTCTCGTAAGGGATCGACTTTCCACGCTCATAGAGGCAGCCGATCGTCCCGTCCGGGAGGATGGCCAGGTTGGAATAGGCCGAGCGGCCGGCGTTCAGCAGTCTGGAGACGGGCCAGGTCTTTCCCGAGTCGTAACTGAGGCGTACCGTCAGGTCGACCCGGTCTGTTGGACTGGCCGGATTTGAGAAGAGCAACCGGGAGGGTGACTCGTCGGCGGCGCCGTGTCCCGCGTGGCGTATCAGGCTGGCCTGGCAGATGGGTTCGATGAGGGTTTGGTCGAAGGAGAGTTCGGACCAGGTTGCTCCGCCGTCTTGGCTGGTCGCCAGAGCCCGCATGCTTCCGCGATCGGGCCTTCCGCCTTGGCGTCCCCAGTAGTTGCGCATGTTGATCAGGAGGGTTCCGTCGTCTTTCTCGATCACCTGGCATTCGTCCGTGTGGGGGGCCACGGCGGCACCGAGCTGCCAGGTCTCTCCGTGATCGTCGCTATACATGACGTGAGAGTACTGAATTCTCTCGTCGCCCTCCTCGCCGCTGCCTTTTCCATGGTCGCTGGGGATAACCAGGCGCCCCTTGTAGGGCTCCTGTTCAAGCTGGATTCCAATGCCGGGACCGGTTGCCACCCAGGTCCAGTCGGGTTTCTTGACGTCGGCGGTGATATCGACAGGGTCTGACCAAGTCACACCGTCATCGATGCTCTTGGTCACCAGAACGTCCTTGTTGTCACGGCAGAAGGGGAGCCAGATGGTGCCGGTTTCCTGATCCACCACGGGACAGGGATTCCCGATGGTGATCTCCTCTGTTCCTCCATCCTCATACACAATCTGCTGATCCGACCAGGTCCGACCGCCGTCGGTGCTCCTCTTGATCAGCAGGTCGATGTCGCCGTGATCGCGGCGATTGTTCTTTCGACCTTCGCAGAACGCCAGCAGACTGCCTTGCCGGGTGACGATCAAGGCCGGAATCCGGTAGGTGTGGTAGCCGTTTTCCCCACTCACGAACAGGTCGGCCTGGCTGGGGGCAGGCGGAGCCGTCTGTGTTTCAGGCGGCGGGCCGCATCCTATGCCGAGAAGCATGACGGCCATGGAAGCCTTGAGCAGGCTGTTGACGGGTTTGCTTGGATTCACGATGCCTCCTTGGTCTCGTTCCCGTTTCGATTGGCAGGTTACGTGCCTTTCCGACAGGTTCCTGGGCCGCCGACGGCGGGTCGCTGTACAATTCCCACAAGAGGGACTAACGTCATGGCTAGCCCGAATACCGGCGAGCAGCAAGCTGGGCCATCAACGACCGCTTTGTGGGGACAATCCCGTCAAGCCTAGTGGATTCCGGCCAGTAGCTCAAGGGGGCGCTGAGAACGGTTGTTTATCGAGAGGAAGGAGGAGGCGGGATGATCAAAGTCGATATCCACAGCCATATCTACGAACGGCGTCACTGGGCCGACAGGACCATCGCGGAGGTCGAGGCCAGCTACGGCAAGACCAGCAAGTGCCACTGTCCGCCCGACGAGCACTGGGAACAGGTGGCGCAAAAAGTGGAGCGGGCGGCCGTTTTCGCCATGATGATGAATGCCGCCGGGCTGGTGGTTCCCAACGATTATGTCCATGAGTACGTCCGGCAACATCCGGAGAAGCTGGTGGGCGTGGCCAGCGTTGACCCCAATGATCCCGGCTGTATCGAGCAGTTGGAGCACGCGGTCCGGGTCTTCGGCTTTCGGGCGGTCAAGTTGAGCGGGGCCTACCAGGATTTCAATCCGACCGACACGTGCCACGACCCGTTGTATCGCAAGGCCCAGGAGCTCGACATTCCCGTTTTCTGGCATCAGAGCACGACCCCTTTTGCCATCACTCCGTTGCGTTGGTCGAAACCTATTCTGCTGGATGAGGTAGCCCAACGGTTCCCCAGGCTGCGGCAGATGATCTGTCATATTGGGCACCCCTGGCACACTGATGCGGTAATGATTGTTCGCAAGCATAGGAACGTTTATGCCGATATGTCGGGGTTTTGCATTCGGCCGCTGCGGTTTTACGAAGCGCTGGTTACGGCTATTGAATACGGGGTGGGGCACAAGATTCTCTTCGGGTCGGACTATCCTTATGTCGGAGTGGATGAAAGCGTCACCGCTCTGTACGACACGTCCAGCATGGCTGAGCGGGCCGGTTTGCCACCGGTTCCGAAGGCTTTTGTTGAGGAGTTGCTGGAGCGGGATTCTTTGAAGGTGCTGGGGATGGATTGAGAGCTGGCGAGTTGTCGGCGGGGGGTACGGACCGCATTCTTCCTTTGCACAATGAGCCGGGCGGCGGCGTTGGTTGATTGAAGTGCGAGAGATTGGTGAAGCTGTGCCCGGTGCCGCATCCCCCAGGGAAACTGAGCGGTACGTAACGGGAGTGTATGCGGGCGGGACGCCCGCGCTCCCGGGTGGGGGCGTCTTCCCAAGACATTGCTTTTCTCCCTCCGGAGAGGGATTTCGGTACGGGGCGGGACGTCCTTGGTTGATTGAAGTGCGAGAGATTGGTGAAGCTGTGCCAGGTGCCGCATCCCCCAGGGAAACTGAGCGGTACGTAACGGGAGTGCATGCGGGCGGGACGCCCGCGTTCCCGGGTGGGGGCGTCTTCCCGCGACATTGCTTTTCTCCCCCCGGAGAGTGATTTCGGTACGGGGCGGCGGCGTCCTTGGTTGATTGAAGTGCGAGAGATAGGTGAAGTTGTGCCGGGTGCTGCATCCCAGGGGAACTGAGTGGTACGTAACGGGAGTGCATGCGGGCGGGACGCCCGCGCTCCCGGGTGGGGGCATCTTCCCGCGACATTGCTGTTCTCCCTCCAGAGAGGGATTTCGGTACGGGGCGGCGGCGTCCTTGGTTGATTGAAGTGCGAGAGATAGGTGAAGTTGTGCCGGGTGCTGCATCCCAGGGGAACTGAGTGGTACGTAACGGGAGTGCATGCGGGCGGGACGCCCGCGCTCCCGGGTGGGAGCCGCCTTTCGGCGGCTCCGGAGCGGGTGATTTGGCTACGGCCTTTCCGCTACAGGTCGAAGCGGTCCAGGGTCATGACCTTGGTCCAGGCCGCAATGAAGTCCTTCACGAAGTCTTCCTTGGCATCTCCGGCCGCGTAGAACTCGGTCACGGAGCGCAGCTCGGAGTTGGAACCGAAGATCAGGTCAACCGGAGTGGCCGTCCACTTGACCTCGCCCGTGGCGCGGTCGCGACCTTCGTAGACGCCGGCGGTGGAGGACTTGGTCCACTGGGTGGACATGTCGACCAGGTTGACGAAGAAGTCGTTGCTCAGGGTGCCGGGACGGTCGGTGAACACGCCGTGACCAGAGCCTCCCGAATTGGCATTCAGCACTCGCATGCCGCCGACCAGCACCGTCATTTCCGAGACCGTCAGCTTCAGCATGGCCGCCTTCTCCACCAGCCTCTCCACCGGTGATCGGGAGTTTTGGTCGGCGAAGTAGTTGCGGAACCCGTCCGCGGTGGGCTCGAGCAGGGCAAAGGAGTTCACGTCGGTCTTCTCCGCCGAGGCGTCCATGCGGCCGGGTGCAAAGGGCACACCCACGTCCATCCCGGCTTTCTTGGCCGCCTTCTCGATGGCGGCGGCACCGCCGAGAACCACCAGGTCCGCCAGAGAGACCCGCTTGTCGCCGGACTGGGCGCCGTTGAAATCACTCCGGATCCCCTTCAGGGTCTTCAACACGCGGCCCAGCTCGGCCGGATCGTTGGCAGCCCAACCCTTCTGGGGCGCCAGGCGGATACGGGCCCCGTTGGCGCCGCCGCGCATATCGGTCCCGCGGAAGGTGGACGCCGACGCCCAGGCGGCCCTGACCAATTCAGCGGTAGACAGCCCGGAGTCCAGAATCCTGGCCTTCAGCCCTGCCGCATCCTTGGCATCGATCAGAGCGTGATCGACTGCAGGAATCGGGTCTTGCCATACGAAATCCCGGTCAGGGGCCAGGTCTCCGAGGTAGCGCGACCTGGGTCCCATGTCGCGGTGAATCAGCTTGAACCAGGCCCTGGCGAAGGCGTCTTCGAACTCTTTGGGGTTCTTGAGCCAGCGCGAGGTGATCTCGCGATAGGCCGGGTCAACCCTCAGGGCGATGTCGGTGGTGAGCATCATGGGGGCATGCCGCTTGTTGGGATCGTGGGCATCCGGCACCAGGTCGGCCGCGGCGCCGGCGGCGGGCTTCCACTGGGTTGCACCCCCGGGGCTCTTGGTCAGCTCCCACTCGAAGCCGTACAGGTTCTCCAGGAAGTTGTGGGTCCAGGCCGCCGGATTCCGCGTCCAGGCGCCTTCCAGGCCGCTGGTGATGGTGTCGCCGCGATTGCCCTTGCCGTACTTGTTCTTCCAACCGAACCCCTGGGCTTCGATATCGCCGGCCTCCGGCTCCACACCGACGTACTTGGAAGGATCGGCGGCGCCATGGGCCTTGCCGAAGGTATGGCCGCCGGCAATCAGCGCAGCCGTCTCTTCGTCATTCATCCCCATGCGACCGAAGGCCTCCCGAATGGCGTGAGCGGCCGCCTGCGGATTGGGCCTGCCCCCCGGGCCCTGGGGATTCACGTAGATCAGGCCCATCTGGGTGGCGCCCAGAGGACGAATCAGCTTCCCGTCCTTGTCGCGTCGGTCGAAGGCGAGCCACTGGCCCTCAGGGCCCCAGTTCACGTCTTCGGGATACCAGGCATCGACACGACCACCGGCGAAACCCAGAGTCTTGAAGCCCATGGATTCCATGGCCACGTCACCCGCCAGGATCAGCAGGTCGGCCCAGGAGATCTTGCGGCCGTACTTCTGCTTGATCGGCCAGAGCAATCGCGTCGCCTTGTCCAGGTTGGCGTTGTCGGGCCAACTGTTGAGCGGCGCCAGGCGTTGCAGCCCGCCGTCACCGCCGCCCCGTCCGTCGATGGTTCGATAGGTGCCGGCGCTGTGCCACGCCATGCGAATGAAAAACGGCCCGTAGTGGCCATAGTCGGCCGGCCACCAGTCCTGGGACATCGTCATCAGCTTGGTGAGATCCGCCTTCAAGGCTTTCAGGTCGAGACTCTCGAACGCCTTGGCATAGTCGAAGCCGTTGCCGACCGGACCGGATTCCCGGGACGCCTGCCGCAGCGGTTCCAGGCTCAGCCGGTTCGGCCACCAGTAGTCATTGTCCGGCGCCTTGTCCTTGGCGCCTGCCATGCCGATCGGCGCGACCGGAGAGATCCCGATCGCCAGCAGGGTGATGATGGATATCGTTCGTTTAAGCATCTGAGTTGCTCCTTTGGATTCGGTATACTTCGAAGCGGTGTCTGCCTTCAAGAAGCGCGGCCTGGTTGTCGGAAACCTTTTGCGGGCAGGACAGATTCGCGCTCCCCGGATGTTGTGTGCTTTTCCACTGAGTCTGTGCTTACAGTTTATACCACGGGCTCACCTCGCGCCCCCGGATGCTCAATTCCCTGCTCCGGACAAAGAGGGATCGGCCTCTCGTGCAGCTTCTCATACCGTTTTGCCAGTCACTGTCCAAAGCAATCGCAAGGCGAGGATTTCGAGTCTATACTTGCGCGTTCTGATATGTCTAAGATATTGTATCTATCTTTTGCATAGTCTGTTCCTATCAGCATCGCCCCCATGAAGACCTACAACTTCACTCTCAGGCAGCTTCAATACGTGCTTGCCGTGGCGGAAACCATGAGCTTCCGGCGGGCCGCCGAGCGTTGTCACGTTTCTCAGCCGTCCCTGAGCGCCCAGGTGGCGGAGATGGAGGCAGCGCTGTCCGTTTCTCTGTTCGAGCGCGACCGGCGCGGCGTGTTGATAACCGCGGCGGGAAAGGAGCTCATTGCCAGGGCGCGCCGCGTCCTGGTCGAAGCCGACGACCTCGCCGAAGCGGCAGGCCAATTCACCGATCCCCTGGCGGGCACCCTTCGAATCGGAGTGATTCCCACCATCGGGCCCTATCTGCTTCCCCGGGTGGTTCCCGCGCTGCGCAAGACGTATCCGAGACTGACGCTGATCTGGATCGAAGACAAGACCGATGCCCTCAACCGCGCTTTGAAACGGGGAGACCTGGTGGCGGCGCTGCTGGCCCTGGAGGCCGACCTGGACAACCTCGATCACCAGAGGATCGCCGTCGATCCGTTCGTCCTGGCGGTACCGCGGGAGCACGAGCTCAGTCGCGGCGCCAGGCCGGTAACGCGGAATGAGTTGCGCAGTGAACGGGTCTTGCTGCTCGACGACGGTCACTGCTTTCGCGATCAGGTGCTTGATTACTGTTCCGACAACAAGCTTGAAGAAATGGGATTTCGCGCCACAAGCCTGCCCACTCTGACCCAGATGGTCTCCAGCGGCGCCGGCGTCACGCTGCTGCCGACCATCGCGGTACCTACGGAGACTCAGCGCTCCCAACTGTCGATTCGGACTCTGGAGCGTCCGGTCCCCTTCCGAACCATCGTGCTTGGATGGCGCCGGCGGTCAGCGCTGGCCGATACGCTGCGGAAAGTGGCGGAAACCCTTCGTGTCACGGTGGAACGAGATCAGGAGATCCTTCGGGGGCCGGGCGCCCCCCGTGAGGCGGGTGGTCAAGCTGCCGGCGCGGCAAGGTCTCAGGAGTGAAGTCGGCGCCATTGTCGAGCGGGCTGTGGTGAGGGGTTCCCCCAGGCTGATCCAACGAAATGGTGAAAACAGACATGGAAAGCCTCAAGACTCATCGAATTCGGTCATGGGGCTCAGGGGGCTGTCCTCCGTCTCGCCGCAACAGGCGACGGGCCGCTGCGATGTCGGCCCGGGATCCGCGTCCAGCGAAAAACTCCGCCGTCTTCAGGGCGGATACCTTCTCGGCCACCGCCGTGGTCACGAACTGTTTGATGCTGGTGCCGTCGGCCTTGCTGATTTCCACAACCGCCGCCTTCAACGACGCGGGCAACCGCAATGGATAGGTGCTGAGCTGTTTCTTCATGGCGAGAGCCTCCTCCGAATAGGCGCGCTCGACCGTGCTGTCCATGCTGTCTTCGTCGTCGCTTCGGGAATCCGCCCCCGTTGCCCTCCGAAAGATGACCACCCTGTTTCTGAGACGGAGCGTTAGAGATCGCTGGGCGGCGGCATGCGGTAGCCGACCTGGCGCTCGTTGAAGATGTAGGTCGGGCTGGCTGCATCATCGCCGAGCTTGCGACGAAGCTTCTTCACATAGGAACGCAATAGACGGATCTCTCCGGTTTGACGGCCTCCCCACACCTTGCCCAGCAGGAAATCAAAGGTCGAGACCCTTCCCGCATTGACCGAGAGCGCTCGAAGCAGTGAGAATTCGGTGGCCGTCAGCTTGACGGCGCGCCCGGCCACCGTCACCAGGCGTTGCTCGTAGTCAATGGACAGATCCTCCAGCCGGAAGGTTTCGGGCGATTCATCCTGCTTGCGCAGGGCTGCCCGAACTCTGGCCGCCAGCTCCGTCGGCGAGAAGGGCTTGACGATGTAGTCAATGGCCCCCATATCCAGAGCCCGGGCGATGGTCTCGTCCCTTCCGTAACCGGAGATGAATATCACCGGCAGAGCGGCCATCTCGGGGAGGCGTTCCATCAGCTCGATCCCATCGGTTCCGGGCAACTTCAAGCCGAGGAGAACCAGCTTGGGCTTCTTGGTCTTGATCAAGCGCGGTAGCTCTCGTGGGTCTCCCGTCACCACCGGCAAGTAGCCGGCCGATGCCAGGGCATCACGAACGTAGCGGAGCGTCTTTGGGTCGTCATCCACTATCAGAATGGGTGTGCCCTTGCTGACTTTCAGCGGCGAGTGCGAGAGGCGGTGGCCGAAGCCTGCCAAGCCGGCGGCTTCTTCGGCCACCGGTATCGTAAAGGTGATGCGCGTGCCGAGGCCCAACCCGCCGCTCTCGGCCCGGATGCGGCCCCCCTGGGCTTCCACCAGCCCCTTGCAAATGGCGAGTCCCAGGCCACTACCCCCGATACCTCCCTCGCCGCTGACCTGCGTCTGCTTTCGAAACAGGTACGGCAGACGCTTCGCCGGCACGCCCCTCCCTTCGTCGGAGACTGAAATCGCCACGTGCACGCCGTCCCGCTCGGCGGCAACCCGGATAGGAAACGACTCGGGTGAATGCCTGGCCGCGTTGGACAGGAGGTTGTTCAGCACCTGGACGATGCGACGCCGGTCGGCCAGCACCGGCGGCAGGTCCGGAGACAGGTCCATCAGGACGGTGTGCCGGCTGCCTCCACTCAGGAAGGTGTTTCTCGCCTGGTCTACCAGTTCCGCCACGTCGGCCGGCTTTGGCGAGACCGAGAGCGTCCCTGTCTCGATGCGCCCCGCATCCAGCAGATCGCTGATCAGGCTGCGCATGTGATCGGCCTGCTCGTCGATGATCCGGAAGAACTGCAGCATCTCGGCTGGGTCCGGGTCCGGCTCGGCGCCCAGCACCGTGGCGGTAGAGCCCTTGATGGAGGTCAGCGGGGCCCGCAGCTCATGGCTCACCAGGCTCAGGAATTCGGTGCGCAACCGCTCCGTTTCCTCCAGCGCCGCCAAATCCTGCATGGTGACGACCATGGACTCGACCGTGCCGTCGGAGGAACGGATCGGCGTAGCGTTGACCAGCACGGTGACATTCCGGCCGTCAGGGACCTCGAGGACGATCTCCTCGGCGCGCACCCTCGTCGCATTGCTCAACACCTGCGTCATGGAGAACTCTTCCAGGGAGATTTCCCGCCCGTCGGCGCGCCGCCAGGTCAGGACCTCCATCATTTGCTCCGGGGTGCGACCCCGCATCCCCAGGCCTCCGACAATCCTGGTTGCCTCCCGATTGAACGAAACCGGTTTGCCGGTCTTGGCATCGAAGACCGCAACGCCGACCGGCGAGGTATCGATCAAAGCCTCCAGGTCGGCCCGCGCCCGCTGCTCCTTCCGGTGCGTGCAGGCGTTGGCTATCGCGGTTGCCGCCTGGGCCGCATACATCACCAGCACCTCTTCGTCCTCGTTCGTGAACTCCCGGTCGCCGGCCTTCTCAGCCAGAAAGAGTATACCGACACAAACGCCCCGGTGACGCATCGGCGTTCCCTGGAAGGTCTTCGACCGCATCACGTCTGCGTTGAATCCCAGCGATTGGACATAGGCGGGGAAATCCCGCAGTCTCAGCACCCCCTCAAGGTCCCGGAAGTGTTCGAACAGGCGCGGCCCGTCTGACCAGTTGGCCAGCTCCTGCTCCTGTTCCGGTGGGAAGCCGGAGATAACGAAGTCCTGGACCTCGCCTGCCTCGTCGAGGCTCGTGATCACCCCATAGCAGGCGCCGGTCAGCACACGGGCGCTTTCCACGACTTCGCGCAGCACGGTGGCCAAGTCCGGGCTGGCGCTGATCCGCAGACTCGCGGCGCTTAACCTTGAGATACGGTCTCGCATCACCTCGATCTCTCGTTTCAGTTCGTCGTGACTCTTCAAATTACCCCCCTCGCCGGACTCTTCGGCAAGATCCGGGTCGGCAAAGCCGTGTATAGGCCGGATGGAAAAGGTGAGTTTGGGGCCTACCGAACCCCAGCACAGCCAATCATATCATATGTATGCATAAGTTCACTTTTAAGTCACCATAACTGGATTTTTCATACATCATAAATACACTTTGGTTGTGGACAGTTCTCCCACACAGCCGGTACGAAAACTTTCCATCCCGCGCCCCAGAGCAGCGGAGAACGCAATGAGAAACCAGGTATGCCTCCCCAAAGGGCAATCGGGACCCCGGTGTCTCATGCAGACGAGAACAAAGCCGGAGCGGTGGGTTCCAGTGCGGCGATTCCCATTACCGATCCAGAGTGCAATGGCCGCCACTTTGCCGGGGACGCTCGAGGAGATGGCACCGCGCGAGAATCTTGCTTGATCCAAGTATCGACAATGTCCAATGGCGAATCAACGTAAGGTTTCGTCTTCCGGACCGATCTGTGTGTTCTGCGGTTCCGGCCGGGGTCGCAGCCCTGCCTGCGCGGCCTCGGCAGCCAAACTGGGAGGTCTGCTCGCAGAACGGGGAATCACTCTGGTGTACGGGGGCGGCAGTTTCGGCTTGATGAGGGAGCTGGCAGATGCGGCACTCGCCGCCGGAGGCCGGGTCGTGGGGGTCTTCCCCAGAGTTCTCCAAAACCTTGCGGCCCCGCACAAGCGCCTGACCAAACTGTACGTCGTAGGATCCATGCACGAGCGCAAGGCGCTCATGACAGACCTTGCAGAGGCTTTTGTCGCCCTTCCGGGAGGATTCGGAACGCTGGAAGAGCTTTGCGAGATCCTCACTTGGGCGCAGCTTGGAGTGCATCGAAAGCCGATCGGATTGCTCAACGTCGACCGATACTACGATTCGCTGAGGTAAGCATGGCCGGCACCCACGCCACCATTTTCCCTCACGAGGTGACCCCGGAGTTGGGAGACCTGGTACAAGACCTGGTATCGCGCATTGCCTGGTGTTGGCTGCTGAGGTGTGCCGGTTGACCCGGCACTCTCGTAGAACGTGAAATCGCCACCGGGTATGAACTGTCCCGGAAAATCCTCTGACTAACGTAATACCGCCAAAACCAAAAGGACTATGAACCTTCTTGGAATTCTTTGGAGGGAAAACTGGTAGCGGGGGGGGGACTCGAACCCCCGACCTAAGGATTATGAGACCTTCGCTCTAACCACTGAGCTACCCCGCCATGAAGGACTCAGAGTATAGCATCTCTTGGGGGGCGGGGTTGGAGGACGCGGGCCGGCGGCGTCAGCCGGCGGCGCTGTCCGGCAATACCGAGAGGTCCACCCGGCGGCGGAAGCGGTCGATGCGATCCACGCACACCGTCAACCGGTCCCCCAGCCGAAAGACGGTGCCGAGCTGCCGCCCCACCAGGGACAGGGGCCGTGTTCGCAGCCGGTAGTCGTCGGTTTCCAAGGTCTCGATTCTGACGAAGCCTTCCACGAACAGCTCGTCCAGTTCGACCACCATCCCCTCCCGGGTCAGGTGGATGACCGTCCCTTCGAATTCCTCCCCGAGCTTGGCGGCCATGAACTCGAGCTTCTTCAGCTCGATGAGTTCCCGTTCGGCCTCATCGGCCCGCCGCTCGGCGTCGCTGGACTGGAGAGCCATGCTCTCCAGGACCTCGGGATCGTAGAGGCGGCCGGCATCTGCCGGAACGGCGGAGGCCCCGGCATCCCCGTGGCCGTCCTGGTTCAAGCGATGCTTCAAGATGCGATGGACGATCAGGTCCGGATAGCGGCGGATGGGTGAGGTGAAGTGGGTATAGCACTCCGAGGCCAGCCCGAAATGCCCCCGGTTTCGGGGGGAATAGCGGGCCTGCTTCATGGACCGCAGCATCAGGTAGGACAGGATGCGCTCTTCCGGCCTGCCGAGGATTTGATTGACCAGCTTCTGGTAGTCGCGAGGGGTCACCTTGAGGTTGAGGCCGCGCAGCTCCCTCAGGTCCCTGCCCCGCTCTCTGTGCCCCCGGCCTCTGAAACGGGCGCGGTCCCTCACCCGGGGTACGGAGGCGGTGCTGTCTCCTGTAGGCGCGCCCAACCGGTAGCCGAAGCTCATGGCGATCCGGTTGAACTCCAGCACCTTCATGGGGTCGGGAGCTTCGTGGATGCGGTAGAGGAAAGGAAGCTTTTGCCCCCGGAGGTGGCCGGCGGTGACTTCGTTGGCCAGCAGCATGAACTCCTCGATGATGCGATGGGCGATGTTGCGCTCCGACTGGAGGATGTCGGTCAAGGTGCCCGACTCGTCCAGGGTCAGCTCGGCTTCGGGAAGATCGAAGTCGATGGAGCCTCGCTGCTGCCGCTTCCCGTGGAGCAGCAGGGCCAGCTCCCGCATCCGCTCGAACTGGGGGACCAGAGCGGCGTAGCGGGCGCACTCGGACGGGTCACGGTCCAGCAGGATCCTGGCCGCCGCGGCGTAGGTCATCCGCTCCCGGCTGCGGATCACCCCTTCATGGAAGCGATAGTCGCGCACCTCTCCAGCCTCGTCGATCTCCATCACCACCGAGAGGGTGAGCCGGTCTTCACCAGGCTTGAGGCTGCAAATCCCGTTGGACAGCGCTTCGGGCAGCATGGGGACGGCCCGGTCGGGGAAATAGACCGAGGTGCCGCGACGCAGGGCTTCCCGGTCCAGGGCCGAGTCCCTGGCCACGTAATGGGCCACGTCGGCGATGTGAACCCCCAGGCGGAAGCGGCCGTTCTCCAGCCGTTCCAGGTGGACGGCGTCATCGAAGTCCTTGGCGGTTTCGCCGTCGATGGTGACCACCGGCAGTTGGCGGAAATCGGTGCGCCGCGCCGATTCGGCCGGAGGGACCCGCCAGCTCCCGGATCGGACCTCCTCCAGGACGGAGCGGGGAAACTCCACCGGGATCCGGTGCTTGCGGACCATGATCTCGATGTCCACGCCCATGTCGCCCGGCGATCCCAGGACCTCGATCACCCGCCCTCGCAGGGCCTGCCCCAGTCCCGAGGGGAACCGCGTCACCTCCACGTGGACGATCTTTCCATCGACGGCCTCCCCGTGATCCCCGTCCCGAATCAGGACGTCCTGCCCGATCCTGAAGTCGTGGGGAATCACCCGGTGAAAGGGCCTGCCCTCCCTGAACTGCCCCACCACCGTGGTATTCCTGCGGTGCAGGATCGTGAGGATTCGCCCCTCGGCCCGATTGCTGCCCGGACGCCGGTCCAGGGTGGCCAGCACCGAGTCTCCCTGCATGGCCTCTCCCAGGTGCCTGGCGGGAATGAACACATCGCCCTCCAGTCTGGCTGGCCGCTTGTCAGGGATGACAAAACCGTAGCCGTCCCGATGGACCGAGACCCTGCCCGTCACCAGGGACTGCCTGGAGGGAACCGTGTAGCGATTCCCCTTTAACTTCAGCAGCACCCCTGCTTTCACCATGCCGTTCAGCACGTCCCGAACCTCCCGCCTGCTATCGGGACCCAGGTCCAACTGGCGGCTCAGTTGCCTGAAGCTGCCAATCTGAGACGGCGAAGCCTTGATCAACCGCATGAGGGTCTGTTCCAACGGTTCCATGTTGCGAATCCCGAAGAAATTCGGGTGCCGGGGGACCGGAAGATTCCTATGGTCAGGCGGCACTGTTGGGCCGCCGGCATTCCCGGGCGGTCTCTTTACAAGGGCCGGTCGGCGTGCTAACGTTCAGACCGCCTACCCGAGCGGAAGTGGCGGAATTGGCAGACGCGCTAGATTCAGGTTCT
>JAPOZE010000517.1:14390-16469 GCA_026706225.1 Acidobacteriota bacterium | reverse complement strand
TGGGCCTCAATCTCTACCTCCAGGTGGTGGAGAGAGCCGCCCGGCTGTTCGGTTCCTTCGAGGACTACGACGTTCTGGCCACCGAAACCCACCATCGCTGGAAGATCGACAGCCCCAGCGGCACCGCCGGCAGAATGGGGGAGATCCTGCTGGAGCAGATCCCCCGAAAACGGAAGATCGTGACCGGCTCGCTCAATCGTCCCATCGCCCCCGACGAGCTTCACCTGCTGGCGGGCCGGGCCGGGCACTTCCCCGGCACTCACTCGGTGATTTTCGACTCTCCCGCCGACAGCGTGGAGCTGGTGCACCGGGCCCGCTCCCGCCTGGGATTCGCCCTGGGGGCCGTGCTGGCCGCCGAATGGATCCAGGGGCGCCGGGGGTTCTACTCCTTCAGCCGGATGCTGCAGGAAATATTGGACGGCGAGGGACCAACGGAACCATGATCATGACCCGATCCCCACGATTCCGCGGCGCCATCACCGCCCTGGTGACTCCCTTCGACCGCTCGGGCCGGGTTCACGAAGACCACCTGAGAGAGATCGTCGAACGACAGATTGCCGGCGGCGTGGACGGGCTGGCTCCCTGCGGCACCACCGGAGAGGCCCCCACCCTGGAGCCGGCCGAGCACCTGCGGGTCTGCGAGCTGACGGTCCGATACGCGGAGGGGAGAGCCAAGGTCCTCGCCGGAGGAGGCGGCAACAGCACCCGGCACGCCATCGAGCTCACCCGGGAGGCTGCCAGGATGGGGGCCGACGGCGTGCTCTCGGTGGGCCCCTACTACAACAAGCCCTCTCAAGAGGGTCACTTCCAGCACTACAAGGCCATCGCCGAATCGGCCGATTTGCCCATCATCATCTACAACATCCCCGGCCGCACCGGCGTGAACATGCTGCCCGAAACCCTGCTGAGGCTGGCCGAGATACCCAACATCGCCGGCGTCAAGGAGGCCTCGGGGGACCTGGACCAGATGATGGAGATCCTGCGGAACCGCCCCGACGGCTTCAGCGTTCTCTCCGGAGACGATTCCTTCGCCATCCCTCTGATGGCCATGGGAGGCGACGGCTGCATCTCGGTGGTGGCCAACCAGGTTCCGGACCTGTTCGCCCGCATGATCCACCTGGCCCTGGAGAATGACTGGACACAGGCCCGGGACCTGCACTACCGCCTCTATGAACTCATGCAGGCCAACTTCCTGGAAACCAATCCGGTGCCGGTCAAGGCGGCCCTGTCCATGATGGGATGGATCGAGGAAGTCTACCGCCTGCCCCTGGTCCCCCTGCAGCCTGAGAACCGCCGGCGGCTGGAAGGCGTTCTCCAGAGGCTGGGGTTGATTCGAAGGTCAACGCCATGACCCCTGCTGAACTGGAAAGGCTGATCCCCAGGCACTTCGCCAGGTCTGCCGAGGAACTGGACGCCGAATCCCGCTCCCTGTTCGAGGCCTTCATCGGGAGCCTGGACCGCGGAGAAATCCGGGCCGCCGAGAAGAGAGAGGGGCGCTGGCAAGTCAACCACTGGGTGAAGCAGGGCATCCTGCTGGGATTCAGACTGGGATCGGTGGTGGACTTCTCGGTCAATGAGCACTTCCAGTACAGCGACAAGGGGACCTATCCCCTCAAGGACCTGAGAGACTCCCCGCCTGGTATTCGCCTGGTTCCCGGCGGCTCCTCGGTTCGAATGGGCGCCTACCTGGGCCCGCGCGTCACCCTGATGCCTCCGATGTATGTCAACGTGGGGGCCCGGGTGGGCGAGGGAACCATGGTCGATTCCCACGCGCTGGTGGGCTCCTGCGCCCAGATCGGCCGGCGAGTGCACCTCAGCGCCGGCAGCCAGGTCGGAGGGGTGCTGGAACCCGTGGGCGCCCTCCCGGTCATCGTGGAGGACGACGTGCTGGTCGGAGGCAACTGCGGTATCTACGAGGGAACCATCGTCGGAGCCCGGGCCGTCCTGGGGGCCGGCACCATCCTGACGGGCTCCACCCCGGTCTATGACCTGGTGGCCGAGCGCATCTACCGCCGGTCGGCCCGGAGTCCTCTCACCATTCCCGAGAACGCCGTGGTGGTTCCCGGCAGCCGTCCGGCC
>JAPOZE010000517.1:6811-13989 GCA_026706225.1 Acidobacteriota bacterium | reverse complement strand
ATGAAGCTGCTGGTTGCGGCCGCGGCCCTGGACCTGTGGGGTCCGGACCACCGCTTCCGGACTCCGGTCTTTCTGGAGGGGCGCCTGGACGGCCGGGGGCGGGCGATCGGCAACCTGGTGCTGGCGGGCCGGGGGGACCCCAACCCGGAACGCCGCCTCTATGACCCGGAAGAAAAAGACCTTCCGATCCGGGACTCCTCCCCCTTCATCGAAGGGATCGCCGATCAACTGGAGGAACGGGGCATCCGCCGGGTCGAGGGAGACGTCGTGGCCGACACCACCTTCTTCCTGGACGAACCCCACGGGAGCAACTGGGAGCAGGAGGACATGTTCTGGCACTACGGGGCTCCCTCCAGCTCCCTGGCCGTCTTCGAGAACGTCTTCCGGGTTTCGCTCTCGCCCGGCGCGGCCACGGGGGATCCGGCGCTGCTGGAGGTGACTCCCCCCCAGGAGAGCCCGGAGGTGGTGAACCGGGTCGGGACCGGGCCGCCGGGGGGGAAACCCGATATCCGGATCGGAGCCGATCGATCCGGCTCCCGGGTCACCCTGCTGGGGAGCCTGCCCCTGAACCGTCCGACCCTTGCCTACGGACTGGCCGTTTCGGATCCGGCCCTGAACGCCGCCCGCTACCTGAAGTCCTCCCTGGAACGGCGGGGCATCCCGGTCAGCGGCCGACCCCGGGTCAGGGCCCTGGCGCCCATCGAAGTCCTCGAGGAGCGGAAAATCTCCCTGGAGAAGGCCCGGGAGAGACAATCGGCCTACCGGGAGCAGCAGGAGCTGGCGAGCTGGCAGTCCCTGCCGCTGATCGACAACCTCAGGATCCTGATCAAGAGCAGCCGCAATCTCTACGGGGAGATGCTGCTCCGCCGCCTGGGAGCGGAAGTCTCCGGCGTCGGCTCCCTGCAGACCGGCCTGCAGGCCCTGGAAGCCTTTCTGGAAAAAGCGGGCATCGCGGCCGATCCGCTCGACTTCAGCGACGGCTCCGGACTGTCCCGAACCAACCTGCTGACTCCCGAGTCGGTGGTTCGCCTGCTGCAGTACATGGAGCGGCACCCACGGGCCGCGGAGTACCGGGACTGCCTGCCGGTCGCCGGACGGGACGGAACCTTGAAGGAGCGGATGAAGGGCACCGCCGCCGAAGGCCGGGTGCTGGCCAAGACCGGCACCCTGAAATTCGTGTCCTCCCTGGCAGGCTACGTCACTAACGTGGACGGAACCCCCTTGGCCTTTTCCATCATGGCCAACAACACCCGGAGCTCGCCCCGGGAGGCGCGCCGGGCCATCGACGCCATCTGTGCGCTCATGGCCGGGTCTTCCCTGGAAGAGCCGGAGGCTGCCGGCCGGCCTGAGGAGAGGCGCTGACGTGCCTCTCCAAAAGGGAGTGCAACATGAAAATCAAACGGATCAAGAGCGAAGCCGACTACGACAAGGTGTTGACCGTAATTGACAGCCTGATGGGGGCAGCACCCGACACCCCTGAAAGCGACGAGCTCGAGGTTCTGGTTACCCTTGTGGAGGCCTACGAGGCTGAGAGGTGGACCATAGAGGCACCGGATCCGATCTCGGCTATTGAGCACGTCATGGAGTCCCGTGGCTTGCGCCAGAAAGACTTTGCGGCACTCATTGGTTCCCAGCCACGCGCTTCGGAAGTGCTCAATCGGCGCCGCCCGCTCAGTCTGGCGATGATCCGGGCCTTGTCGATCGAATGGAACCTTCCAGCCGACGTGCTTGTACGTGAGTACGAGCTCACCAACACAGAGTTGAATGCGAACGCGCTTCAGAAAGTTGGCAACTCTTCCTCCCATGGCTGACACGGACCACCTCGAGGCGGATTCCTCGACCGAGGCCAGGCTGCTGTTCGCCGCCAGCGAGCGGAACGCCGACCTGCTCTATGCCACCCGATTCTTCGCCCCCGATCGCTTCGCCTGCTTCCTGCACGGCGGCCGCTCCCACGTGGTGATGAACGACCTGGAAATCGACCGGGCCCGCCGCCAGGCCCGGGTGGACGAGGTGATCTCGCTCTCCGCCCTGCAGGCCGAACTCCGCGGGGAAGGGCGGCGCGCCATCACGACGGCGGCGGTGCTGCACCGGTTGCTGTCCGGCAGGGGAGTGCGCACCCTGCTGGTCCCCTTCGACTTCCCCGCCGGACTGGCCTTTCAGTTGCGCCGGCGAGGATTGCGCGTCCGGGTCAAGCAGGGGCCCTTCTTCGACCAGCGCCAGGTCAAGCAAGCCCGGGAGGTCCGGCAGATCACCCGGGCTCAGCGGGCCGCCGAAGCCGGCCTCCAGGCCGGCATCGATCTCATCCGCCAGGCCCGGATCACTTCCCGGGGAAAGCTGGAGCAGGACGGCGCCGCCCTCACCGCCGAACGCGTCAAGGAGGCCATCAACACCGTGCTGCTGAAGCTGGGCTTCGTCGCCACCCACACCATCGTGGCCGGCGGCGCCCAGGGCTGCGACCCCCACAACGAGGGCCACGGCCCCTTGCCGGCCCACCGGCCGATCATCCTGGATGTCTTCCCGCGCTCGCAGAAGGACGGCTACTGGGGAGACATCACCAGAACCGTGGTGCGGGGCCGGGCCGGCGAAAAGGTCCGGGCGCTCTACCGTTGCGTGGCCAAGGGCCAGGCCCTGGCGCTCGAGCAGGCCGGACCGGGAGCCAGCGGGCAGCAGATTCACCAGTCCGTTCGGAACTTCTTCGATTCGAAGGGCTTTCCTACCGGCCTGAAGCGGGGACGCATGCAAGGCTTCTTCCACGGAACCGGCCACGGAGTCGGGCTGGAGATCCACGAGGCGCCCCACATCGGCTCCAGGAAGGAATCGATCCTGCAGGCCGGCCAGGTGGTCACCGTCGAGCCCGGCCTCTACTACTCCGGCGTCGGCGGCGTACGCATCGAGGATCTGATCCTGATCACCCCCCGGGGCCACCGCAACCTGACCCGGTTTCCCAAGGTGCTGGAGATATAGGGCCAACAACGGAAGCTGATTCAGGGTTCCCGAATCCGGCTGCAGGCGCCCACCACCAGCGGGGTGCACAGGGTGGCCTCCCGGCTCAGCAGTTCCTGGTGCAACTCCTCTTCAAGCGTCTCGATCCCGACTTCGTCCGCCGAGGCCACGCCGAGCCGTTCCATCTCGGGAACAAGGCTCCGCACCAGTTCCGAGACCCACCGGACCCCCTCCCGGCAAGGCGCCGGGTGCAGTTTCTGGCGCACCACCAGGCGGGGTTCTTCCAGGCCTGCGTCGCGGAAGACCCGCCACAACAGCGGACCCAGGTCCAGGCAGATCCCGGACCGCCGGAAGGTTTCCCGGATCCACTCCAGCGCGGTGTCGACCCTGGGTACGGCCGGGATGGAACGGGCGACCGCCAGGTCGGTTTCGACGAAGGCCACCACTCCTCCGGGGGCCAACCGGCCGATGACTCGGGCCAGGGTACCGGTCGGGTCGGCCAGGAACATCAGGATGAAGCGGCCGATGAGGGCGTCGAACGTGAGCGGGAGGTCGATCTTCTCCAGGTCGGCCGCCTGAAAGCGCAGGTGCTTGACCTGCAGCGCAGCCGCGCGGCGACCGGCTTGTTGCACTGCCCGGGGTGAACGGTCAATGCCCAGGACCGACCCCGAGGGGCCCACCAGCTCGGCGGCCTGCAGGCTGAAATCGCCAGCCCCGCAGCCCAGGTCCAGCACGCGCATTCCGGTCCCGAGACCGGCCTCCAGCAACACTTCCAGGCTGATCTCTCCCCAATACCGTCCCTGAAACCGAAGCCGTCGCAACTCCTCTTCGGTGTACTTCATGGGGTAGGAGCGGTCCCTGGTTTCATCCATTTCTCTACCCGAACGCCCGCTCCAGGAACCAGTAGAGACCGATGGCGCCGATGAGGATCGAGCCCGGCAGGACCACGCCCTTGCGGTACCAGGGCTCCTTCCGGAACCATCCCACCGCGGCAAAGGCCAGCAGCAGCACGGCCACCTGCCCCAGTTCCACCCCAACGTTGAAGGCCACCAGGGCCGTCATGAAGTGGTCTTCCGGCAGACCCAATTCCCGCAGAACGTCGGCAAAGCCCAGTCCGTGCAACAGGCCGAATGCGAAGACAACGGCCGGGCGCCAGGGCTTCAGCTCGGAGGTGGCCAGGTTCTCGGCGGCCACGTAGGCGATGGAGAGAGCGATCAGCGCCTCCACGGGCCGTGAAGGCAGCGACACCAGGTCATAACTCGAGAGGACCAGCGTCACCGAGTGGGCCAGAGTGAAGGCCGTCACCTGCCAGAGGAGGGGTCGAAACCGCCGCCCCAGCAGAAACAGGCCCAGCACGAACAGAATGTGGTCCGCCCCGGCGGGAAGAATGTGCTCGAAGCCCAGCACCAGGTAGCTGAATGCCACCCTCCCCATGCCCTCCACCACGCCCCCGCCTTGCAGGGGATAGGGCGCGCTGTCCTCCCCGACCCCCAGGATCTGCCGGCTGGATTGGCCGGTGCGTTGATCCAGCAGGGTGAGGTGGACCGTCTTGAAGGCTCGCGAGGCTCCGAAGGTGATGGCCTCGGCCCCGGCGGGAATCTTTCCCGAAAGCCTGGCCGTCAGTCCCAGCAGAGTGGGAAGCTCGTTCTCCAGCGCCAGTTCCGTCCCCTGCTCGGGAAAGCCGACCTCGGGCCTCTGCTTCACGCCGTCGAAACGAAGCCTTACCCGGCGCAGGACCGTCTGCCGGGCATTTTCCACCGCCTCGGCCAGCTCTTGGGGAGTCATGGCCTGCAACTCGGCCACGACCTCGGCCGAATCGGTGGTGGGAGAGACCCCCAGGGCCAGGGCATCCACGTCCACCCGCAGGTCGATCCGGTAGGCCCCGTCGCGCTGAATCAGCAGGGTGGCCTCGGTGAAGGCGAAATCATGCGCCGGGGCCGGGACGGCAGTGAGAAGGATGAGAGCCGTCAGGGCAACGATTGAACCAATGAGGGAGTGCGTCGGCGAAGGGCATCCGCGAAGAGACAATAAATTAGTTCCACGAAGGGGCACGAAGGACCACGAAGACACACCAGAAGAGACTGTATCGGGAATTCTTGCCAAGGGCAGGTCTTCCTAGAACGACCCCGCAAGGTAAACGTCCCCCGTGAGTCGGGGAGCCCCTCCGGCCGGTTCCATGCTGACCGCAATCTCTACCGGCGGAGCCGTCCGATCCAGGTCGACCACCTCCAGGTAGCCCTGTCCCGCGGGGTTGACTCGAAAGGTCCCCGCACCCACGGGCTCGTCGGTGATCAGCCAGAGCTGGTAGGTCTTTTCCCGGGAGAGTTGCGGCAGCCTGGAGGTGTAGAGCCGCGCCTTGCGTTCCTGGCTGCTCCAGAACACCGCTCCCCTGGCCTCGGGACTCTTGGGGGTCCCCAACAGCAGCAGCGCCCGGACGCCGGGATCGTTCAGAAAGGTCGAGGCGCCACCCTCCCGGTCCAGTCGGCCCTGAAGCTCGCGAACCTGGCCGGCCAACTCGACCAGGCCGGCCTGATAGACGGCCACTTCCCGGTCGAGGCGGCGCAGGTTTTCCATGGACAATGCCAGGGCCAGGCCTGCCGCGGCGGCGCAGACCCAGGGAAGCCAGTGCCTGAGTGATGAGGCCTCCCGCGATGGCGAAAGCTTGCCGGCCCGGTCGCCGCCCGCTTCGGGCCTCACGTTCCTGACGGCCTCCAGCACCTTCTCCTTCAGGCCGGGCGAGAGAGGTAGATCCGCAGAGAGCGGAGGCGAGGGAGAAACCGGGCGGTCGGATTCCGGGACCGCCGATTCGCCATTGGAGCCGACGGCGGCCGCGCCGGCCTTCGGGCCGGGCGTCTCCTCGGGGTCGAGAGTTCCCACTGCATTGCTCCCGCCAATCCCGGCCGGCTCGGCGGTCGCTGCTCGCCCGGTCCCCCTTCTTCCTGCCACAGCCATGGCCAGCCTCTTGACGCCCGGAGATCCCCGGTTTCGGGGACCGGGTTCGACCCTCGGGGTGCGGCGGATCCTGCAGGTTACGAAACCGCCCGCTTCTTCAGTTGCTCCGTGATGTGATCCACCACAACCTTACCATGAAATCGACCGTTCTCGATGAAGACCTCGTTGGTGAACATGCCCGCCACCACCACCCCGGCCAGGTAGACTCCGGCAACATTGCTCTCGTAGCTGTCCTTGTCGATCAGGGGGCGCTGATCTTCAGGGTCCAGGCGAACTCCGATGGAATGGAAGAATTCCAGGTCGGGACGATAACCGGTCATGGCGAATACGAAGTCGTTTTCCAGGGAGAGAGTCTCCCCCGAGCGGTGGCGTATCACCAAGGTCCGTTGGGTGATCTCCAGCACGGTGGTGTCGAACCGGGCCTGGATCTCCCCGGCCTTGATGCGGTTTTCGATATCGGGCTTGATCCAGTACTTGATGCTCGAGCTCAGCCGGCTCCCCCGGTGGATGAGCGTGACCCGGGCCCCGGCACGGTAGAGATCCAGGGCGGCCACCGCGGACGAGTTCTTGCCGCCGATCACCGCCACCTCCATTCCATAGTAGGGATGGGCTTCCCTGTAGTAGTGGGTCACCTTGGGCAGGTCTTCTCCGGGGACGTTCAGAAAATTGGGGATGTCATAGTACCCGGTGGCCAGGACGATCTTGCGGGCCCGGTAATGGCGGGTCTGCCGATCCCGGGTTTCCGTCCTGACCTGAAAATTGCCGTCACGGCCTTCCACGCTCAATACGGTCTCGTAGAGATGCAGCTTCAGCCGGTAGGTATCGGCCACCCGGCGGTAGTATTTCAAGGCCTCCAGACGAGTCGGCTTCTGGTAGGGGGTCACAAAGGGCATGCCGCCGATTTCCAGCAGTTCCGGAGTGGTGAAGAAGGTCATCTGGAGCGGGAAATTCTTGATCGAATTGACAATGCACCCCTTCTCGATCACCAGGTAATCCAGTCCCCGCGTTTCCGCCTCGATGGCGCAGGCCAACCCCGTGGGGCCGGCGCCGATGATGATGATGTCGTGGATTGGAGAGAGGTTGGGAATCATGAGCTTCCAGTTGCCCCTGACAGGCCGGGGTCCGGCGGAAGGACCGGCGGAGTGAGACCGGGATAGGGATCGAT
The DNA here is from genome assembly GCA_026706225.1 of Acidobacteriota bacterium. The sequence continues at coordinate 6,929 of JAPOZE010000517.1, read as the reverse complement.
GCACCCGGGAGTCCTTAGCTGCCCTCGACCACCGGGGTTTCCCGTCCGGTTTGGGCTGACCTTCGCAGGGCCTCGATCACCGCCATGTTACCCAGCGCATCCTCGAAGGGCAAGGACA
>JAPOZE010000517.1:0-6379 GCA_026706225.1 Acidobacteriota bacterium | reverse complement strand
GAAATCCCAGGGAGGATCGAATCAGGCGGAGTTCGCCCACACTGCCCTGGCTGACGAGTTCCTTGACCTTGGCGGTCTGGGGATGAAAGCGATAGGCAAAGGCCTCCATCAACGATCTGCCGCACCGCCTGGAAACGGCAACCATTTTCCGGCACTCGACCATTTCCTCGGCCAGAGGCTTCTCGCAGAGGACGTGCTTGCCCGCCTCCAGGGCGCGGATGGTCCAATCGCAGTGAAGCCAGTTGGGCAGCGGGTTGTAGACCGCCTCCACCGCCGGATCTTCCAGAACGGCTTCGTAGCACCCGTAGCTCCTGGAATAGCCGTGGCGGCGGGCGAATCCATCGGCCTTCTCCAAGGTCCGACTGGCGATGGCATAGGGGACGGCCCAGTCGGAATCCCTGATTGCGGGGGCCACGATTTCGGAGATCTGGCCCGTTCCGAGAACGGCCCAGTTTAGAGACTTATTGGACATGGCTTAACGGCAGTGATTAGTGATCAGTGGTTAGTGATTAGCCGGGCCCCCGCCCTGGCGGGCGGGTCATACGAGAGTGAAACAGGATTGTTTCAGGTGCTGAACATGTCGATCACATAACTGACCACTATCCACTGATCACTGACCACTGCTTTTTTCCATTCTAATCGCCACGCTGTGGGCGTGGGCATCCAGCTTCTCTGCCAGGGCGAAGCGCTCGATGGACCGATGATGCTTGCGCAGCGCCGCCCGGGTGTACTTGACCAGGTTGGTCCGCTTCACGAAATCGTAGACGCCCAGGGGCGAAGCGAAACGGGCGCTGCCGCCGGTCGGCAGGACATGGTTGGGGCCCGCATAGTAGTCGCCCACCGCTTCGCAGGAATCGGAACCGAAAAAGATGGCCCCGCAGGCCTCCACCTGCCGACCCAGAGACTCGGCCTCCCGGGTCAGCAACTCCAGGTGCTCGGGAGCAATGCGGTTGACGATCCCGACTGCCTCACCGGGTTCACTCACCACCAGAACGGCTCCATAGTTTTCCAGCGCCCTTCGTATGGTCCCCTGCCGGCTCAGCTCCGGGATCTGACGTTCGAGGCCGGCCCGGATGGCCTCGGCCTGGACCCTGGAGAATACGATGGCCAGCGCCACCGCCTCCTCGTCGTGCTCGGCCTGGGCCATCAGATCGGCAGCCACGTGGTCGGGATGAGCCGAATCGTCGGCAACCACCGCCACTTCCGAAGGGCCGGCAATCTTGTCGATGTCCACCTGCCCGAAGACCTGCCTCTTGGCCTCCGATACCCAGGCGTTGCCGGGACCCACGATCTTGTCGACCCGGGGGACGGTTTTGGTCCCGTAGGCCAGGGCGGCGATCGCCTGGGCTCCCCCCACCCCGTAGACCTCCTCCAGTCCCAGTTCGACCAGAGCCGCCGCCACCACCGGGTTGGCCCGGAAGCCGGCATAGGGAGTGGTCAACACAATCCGGCCCACGCCCGCAATCTGCGCCGGGACAGCGTTCATGAGCAGGCTGGAAGGATAGGCCGCGGCCCCCCCCGGCACGTAGAGACCGACACTCGACAGGGGCGTGATTCGCTGCCCCAGCCTGACCCCATCCGAGGCTTCGAACTCCCAGGACTCCTGGCGCTGGCGGCGGTGAAAGGCGGCAATGTTCCGGCGGGCCTGGCGGAGAACCTCCCGCAGTTGGGGATCCACCCGGCCGGCCAGGGAGCGAATCTCCCCGGGGTCGATCTTCAGGGAACCGGGTTCGAAACCCTCCAGGCGCAGGGTCCACTCTCTCAGTGCCGCATCTCCGCCTTCCCGCACCGAAGCCAGGATGGCGGCAACCCGCGCCTCCACCTCGCCGCCCGCTTTCGTGCCTCGCGAACTCACCTTTTCCAGGTAGGCGCCCGCCTCGGCGCCGGGCCAGTGGTAAATCGGAATCATCGGTTCAAACTGTCCGCCAGCCCTTGGATGAGACGGCTCACTGCCTGGCGTTTCACCTGGTAGCTGGCCCGGTTGACGATCAGCCGGGCCGAAACATCGCAGATCGGCTCGATGACTTCCAGCCCATTGTCGGCCAGGGTGCGCCCGGTGGCGACCAGGTCGACGATCCGTTCCGAGAGTCCCAGCCGGGGAGCCAACTCAACGCTGCCGGAGAGAGTGATGATCTCCACCGGGACGCCCTGCCGGGTAAAATGATCGGTGGTGATGCGGGGGTACTTGGTGGCAATGCGAACGGCAGAGAGCTCGCGGTAGTTCTTCCGCGCCGTGCTCCTGGGTCCGGCGACCGCCAGGATGCATCGGCCTATCCCCAGGTCCAGCGGTTGATGCACGTCGGCCTCCGATTCCAGCAACACGTCCCGACCGGCGACACCCAGGTCGGCGACGCCATACTCCACGTAGGTCGGGACATCCACCGGTTTCAGCAGGAAGAACTGGAAGCATCCGCTTCTGTCCCGAAAGACGAGCTTTCTGGAACCGGCCTCGGAAGCGTCAAGCTCCACGCCCGCCCGGCCCAGCAACTCCAGGGTCTCGTCCTGAAGCCTGCCCTTGGAAAGGGCCACTGAGAGAATTCCCCCGGATTTCACCGAATTGCTCATCGCAGTTTCAGCGGCAGGGCCATCAGCCGTTCCAGGAAGAAGGTAAACCCGACCGAAGGGAGATCGCAGCCGAAGTTCTTCAACAGGTTGTCGTAGCGGCCCCCGCTGCCCACCTCGAACCCCAACCCGGGCACGTAGATCTTGAAGATGATGCCGGTGTAATAGTCCAACCCCCTGACTTCGCTCAGGTCGATGGTCAGGTGTTCGGCCAGCTCGCGACGCTGCAGCTCGGCGTAGAGCCCCGCCAGGTTGTCCAGGGCCGACAGGGATTTCTCATTGGAGACCAGTCGCCGGGCGGCATCGATGGTTTCGCCGTTTCCGGTGAGGTGAAGCAGTGCGTGCAACACCTCGCGGCGCCGGGGGGAAAGCTGCAGGCGCTCCATTTCGGCCTGCAGTCCCACCGGATCTTTCCGGTCGATGAGCCTCCGGATTGTGGAGAGGTCCTCGGCAGACAGGCCGAATCTCTCCACCAGGCCGGCAAAGAAGCCCATTTCGCCCAGGTTGAACTGAAAGCGGTCGATGCCCACCCGCTGCAGGGCTTCCATGGCGACCTGAATTACCTCGGCGTCGCAGGCGATCCTCTCACCGCCGATGTTCTCGATTCCAAGCTGGAAGGACTCGCGCTGCCTCCCGCCCCTGGGGGCCTCGTAGCGCAGGACATCGCCGCAATAGCAGAGCCTCAGGGGCTTGGGCCGATCCTGCAGGCGGGTGGCCACGGTCTTGGCCACCAGGGAGGTGAATTCCGGGCGCAGGGCCAGCAGATTCCCTTCCCGGTCGACGAAGCGATAGAGCGCCTCCTCCAACTCCGCCCCCATGCCCTTGGAGAAGACATCGTAGTAGTCGAAAATGGGGGGGATGATCTCCTCGTACTTCCAACGGCTGAAGATGGAGAAGACGAGCCTCTCCAGCCGCCGGCGGCGTTTCACCGCCGGTCCGAAAAGCACCTGGGTGCCCAGCGGAACTTGAGTCAGGGTCTTCATCGGTCCCAGTGTCCTTGCCGCGGATGGCCTCCGCCCGTAATCCGGCGCCGGCCCTCAGCTCTGGCCAATGCTCCTTCCCCGGTTGTCGATCTTCAGCTCGAGCGGACGGCAATTGACGCCATGCCGATTGAAAATGGACTGGATCTGCCCGAACACATCCCGGCCGTCCCCTTGAATGAAGGCCGCCACGCTGGGCCCCGCCCCGCTCAGGCTGAGTCCCAGCAAGCCGGGAATCTCTCCCCCCTTGAGCGCCAGGACCTCCTGCAGTCCCGGAATCAGAGGCGCCCGGTAGGGCTGATGCACCTTGTCGCGGAGCGATTCTCCCAAAAACCGGAATTGCCCTGCCATCAAGGCCGCAACCGTCAGAGCGCTGCGCTGCAGGTTGAAGATTACGTCACTCATCTCGAGCCGGTCGGGCACGACAGCCCTGGCCTCGCTGGTAGGCAACCGGATGTCGGGAACCACCAGCAGGACCTTGAGCGCGTCGGCGACTCGAGTCCGAAAGAACGACACCCTTCCCACTTCGTCGACGCAGCTCACGGTGAAACCCCCGAAACGGGCCGCCGTCAGGTTGTCGGGATGGGTCTCGAACTCCAGGGCGTAGCGGAAGAACTTCTCCTGGGACAACTCCTTGCCCGCCAGGGCCTCGTAGATTCCCAGGGCCGCCACAATGGCCGCCGCGCTGCTGCCCAGCCCGCGGGCCAGAGGTATGTGGTTCCGCACCTCCAGCCTCAGCGGGGTCTGGGGCCGTCCCTCCCCCTGAAACACCCGCCGGATCACCTTCCACATCAGGTTTTCCCGCACGCTGAGCAATTCCCCGGCCCCTTCGCCCTCCATGTGGATTTCCGGGGAGCCGCTACCGGACTCCTGCACCCGAACCTCGAGGTAGAGCCCCAGGGCCAGCCCCAGAGCGTCGTACCCCGCCCCCAGATTGGTGGAACTTGCAGGAACCTGAATGGAATAGATGGCGGCCATTGAGTGGTCAGTGGAGAATGATGAATGATGAATGATGAATGATGAATGGGGAATGATGAATGATGAATGATGAATGGGGAATGAAAAGTTGTTGGGTCGATGGGTTAGGCACTGGGAATAGAGTCATCCACGAAGGAAAACGAAGGGCCACCGACGGACTGCAAAAGCGTTTGGCTGCAGCTCCTTGTTGAAGCAGATTTTCCCTTGCCTTGGCTTCTTCGTGTTGATTCGTGGCTATTCGTGGTTCGCCGTCATGAACAATCGGCTTCTTCCCCTCGAACGATCCACCCAGCAGAGCAGGACTCCACGGACCACCAATCACCATCAACTCTTCACTATCCACTGTCCTCCACTCTCCAATCTCGGTTCATCATTCATCATTCATCATTCATCATTCGGTTCAGCACGACCTCCCGCATCCCCTGCAGGGGGGCCTCGCGTCCGGTCCACAGAAAGCACTGCCTGGCGGCCTGTCCGACAAACATCTCCAGGCCGCTCACTACCTGGGCCCGCTTTCGGGCCTCCCGAAGCAGCCGGGTCTCCAGGGGATTGTAGACCATATCGAAAACCGTACCGTAGTTCAGTTCCTCTCCGGCCACCGGACTTTCATGGATGGCGGGGGACATGCCCACCGGAGTGGCGTTGATCAGAAGATCGCCGCTGTACCGGCCGGAACGGTCCAGTGAATCCGCCTCGAACCCGAACTCGCCGGCCAGTGCCTCGGCCCTGGACCGGTTCCGGGCCAGGACAGTGACCCGCCAGCCGGATTCCCTCAACACGGCGGCGGCGGAGCGGGCGGCTCCTCCGGCTCCCAGCAGCACGCCCCGGCCGGGCGAGCCGTCCAGGCAACCGCGCAAGGCGTGGCGAACGCCGTCCAGGTCGGTATTGTAGGCCCACAGGCCGTCTTCGCGCCGGACCAGGGTGTTGGCGGCTCCGCAGGCCGCCACGCCCGGATGACGAGAGTCCACGTGCCGCAACACGCCGAGCTTGTGCGGAAGGGTGACGCTGAGCCCGCCGAAGCGTTGCAGATAGGGCGCAAACGCTTCCAGGTCGGGCGTGGGCAGGGGCAGGTAACGGCAATTCAGCCCGAGCTGCCGGAAGGCGTAGTTGTGCACCTGCGGAGACAGGGAGTGACCGATGGGATGGCCGATCACCCCATAAAAAAGAGTGTCGGCATCGATCGAATTCAGGCCGTAGACGCATTTCAGGTCCCGGGAGGTGAATTGCCCGGGGGCCGTCTCCTGGCCTGCCCGCATGGATGCGTAGGTGAGCATGGCTCCCCGGCCGGGAGCCACCAGGCGGGAATAGACGCCCAACTCCCCCATGGCCACTGCGATGATGGGGAGGCCCTGCCGCCCACCCTGCGACACCAGCTCCAGGAGACGAAAATTGTCGGCAAAATCGGCCGCAAGGGTGGCGATCTTCACCACGTCGGCATCGACCGCCAGAATCCGCCGGAAAATGGACCGGAGATCCGAGGGCGTTTCCCGGAAGTTGTGGTAGGACCCGATCAACCTCCAGGACCCGTCCCTGATCTTGTTCAATCGAGGGGGACCCGCCGCCTCCAGCGTTTCCACCTCGATATCCAGAAAGGAAAATCCGGCCCCCCTGATCCTGTCCAGGATCTGCAACTGTTCGACCGCCCCGCCCTCGAACCGTCCTCCAAACGGTTTTCTGCGAAGCGTCCCAATGACCGGAACACCCGCCAGGGCCACCCAGCGCTGCATCCGTTCCGGGGTAAGCTGAGAAGGATCCAGGAAGTCGAGTCGAAATTCCAGCAGGTCGGAAGCCCGGCGGCGCTCCAGAACGGCCGTTTCGAAGTCGCCCGGGGCGCACTACCGGATGACGGTGCATATTTT
>JAPOZE010000518.1 GCA_026706225.1 Acidobacteriota bacterium | reverse complement strand
AGGGACCGCTGGTGAACCCGGAGATGGCCTGCTGCATGTTGTCCGGAGGGGTCAGAGGCACGGTGTAGACCCCGAAACCGGCTCGGATCACCATCTTGTCGGTCAGGCGGTAGGCCACGCCGACACGGGGCTGGACGTGGACCAGTTTGTACTGCATCAGGTCGGCGGGAAAGCCCGCGTCGCCGTTTCCGACCACCGGAATGTTCGGGGCAAAGCCGGGCGCAACCTGATGCAGCGACTGCTGGGGCACCACGAACCGGCCGGTGCCGCCATCCAGCAGGTGCTGGAGGTCGAAGTTGTACCACTGCCCCTGGGCGTCCCGGCCAGCGGTGTAGTGCTGGAAGCGGAGACCCGGAGTGATGGTCAACCGCGGCGTCACCTTCCAGTCGTCCTGGAAGAAGATCCCGAACTGTTGCGACCGCGGGCTCAGCTCCCCTCGGGCCACGGCGATCCTGGTCGAGCGGGGCAGGCCCAGCAGGATGTCGCCGTAATCCCAGCCGGTGTAGTTGCCGGAGAAATCCCAGCGACCGTAAACGTCGTTGGTGGGCCGGTAGCGATCGTCCAGACCCCAGATGTTGGAGAACCCCATCTTGAACAGGTGGGTGCCCTTGGTGATGGAGATGTTGTTCTTGAGGTGAACGGCATTGGCGTCGGTCCGGCTGCCGTAGCCGGCGGCGCCGCCCCCCAGCGCATTGGTCAGACGGGCGTCGAAGGCGCCGCTGATGTTGGAGAGGTTGCCGATCGAACGGGCCGTGATCTGAGGCGCTCCCGCGAAGCCCTGCGGAATCTTGCCTTCACGTCCGCCGTAGTTGATGAGCCCCTGGGGATCGATCAGCCTCAGCAGGTCGCTCCCGGCGCAGCCGCTCTCGATCAGGTAGAGCTGCTCGTTGTAGCCGATCGAGAATTCGTTGATCACCGAAGGCGAGAAGACGTGACTGTCCAGAATGCTCCAGGCACGCGTGGGATCGTGACCTTTACGCCCGCAATCCAGCGGCCCGTGGTCCCACTTGGTCTCGCTGCTGTTGCGGGTGTAGCGGAAGTGGTTGAACGAAATGGTGTTGGACTCGTGGATCTGGTGGTCGAAGCGGTAGTGCCAGTACTCCTCGTCACCGCTGTTCTCGTTGATCCCGGTTCGGTTGGTCGTCAGACCGGGTCGTTCCGGCAGGGGTAGCAACTCGGTGAAGCGAACCCCCAGCGGATGGAACATGTCGCTGGGAATGGTGTTGTTGGGGAAGGGCATCATGGTGTAGGGATTCATGATCACGCCCTTGCCGTTGGCATCCCTGATCCCCGAGAACTCAGCGACTTCGCTCAAGTTCCCCGTTCTCATCAGAGGAGTCGGATAGGTGAGGTTGGGGTTGATCTCCAGGGTGAACCTGCTGCTCGGCTGCCACAGGAAGTGGAAGAAGCTCCTGTTGCGGCCGTCATAGACCTTGGGGATCCAGATGGGCCCGGCGGCTTCGTAGGACCACTTCAAGTTGGGCGTCTCCGGCTTGGGCCTGCTGGCCAGAGAACGGTTCTTGCCGATCAGGCGAGCATGCCTGAAATCGTTCCAGATCTCGCCGTGGAACTGGTTGGTTCCGCTGCGCCCCACGCCGATGATGTTGTTGGCGTGCTGGAACTCGGCCGGCGCGTTCAGCGTTTTCAAATGAACTTCCTGCAACACTTCCTGCGGAAAACGGAAGGTGCCGTAGGCGAGAGTCAGAATCCCGTCCTGGGAAGCCGAGACGTTGTTGGCGTAGGCCCCGTGAATCTCGTTCCGGTTCTGAACTCCGGGGGCCGCCCCCACCGTGTAGATCAGGCTGGCCGCCACGTTGGTATAGTAGACTTCCTTGTTGGGAGTCTTGTAGGTTACCGAGGGCGTATCGGTCTCGATGCGAGCCCCTTCCTCGGTCACGGTGATGGCATCGGCCAACTCGCCGATCTCCATGGTGATGTCCACCCGCCGGGGTGACTGCGAGTAGACGATCACGCCCGTGTTCTCATAGCGCTTGAACCCGGTGGCCTCGGCGGTCAGGGTGTAGGTGTCGGGCAGCAAGCCGCGCAACTCGTACTCCCCAACCTCGTTGGTTGCCGTAGAGTAGGTCAGACCCTTGGCCTCGCTGGTGGCGGTAATGGTGACGCCGACCATCACGGCCCCGGTCGTGTCGACGACCCTGCCGCGAAAACCGGTGACGTCCTGCGCTACCGTCAAGGTGGGAATGACCAACAGGCCCAAGAGAGCAATCAGCCCGACACTCCAGACCGACTTTCTTAGTGCTTGTTTCGTCATTAGCAAAATCTCCTTGTGTTGATGAGGCTCCCGGTTGAAAACCAACCGACGTGCAAGAACCAGTTGCGGGTCCAACCCGAAAGCCGACCAGACAAAACTAACTTCACGCGCACGTAAGCTGCAACTGACATGCCAAACTTCCCGTGTTTGGAAAGTTTTTTTAAGGCATTTATTATGAGTTAGTTGAAGACGCATCCAACGGGATTCGGGTTCCTGTAATACTCGCCTTCAGGCTCCCCCCTTGAAATTTCGGATTGGAATACGAAATATCGGAAGGTTTCGGATGTCGAGATACGCATGTTTGGGGGCGAATTTCTCGAACAAGACTATCCTCCGCCCCCACGAAGGGGCGGATCATTCGAGCGTGAAGCAACGATACTTCACGGCCTATCCGAAACAGGGACCATGCACCGTTAATTTGGTTGGCTGCACTACGGATCATCGATAGACGGGATTAACCGGACGAGCCCGTTGCAATATTCCGCCGGAAGAGCGAGTAGCTTGTGCTCCTCCCGCCTCCCGAATCCTTCTCGAGGATGCCGTGCGCCACCAAGTCCCTGATGTCTCGGATCGCCGTGTCCTGGGAACACTTCGCAATCCTTGCCCACTTCGACGAGGTCAGTTTGCCGTCGAATCCGTCCAGCATCTTGTTGAGGAGCAGACGCTGGCGGTCGTTGATGTTGACGTCAGCGTGTTTCCGCCAGAACCGGGCCTTGTGGAGCACAGTGGACAGCGTTGCCTCGGTTCCTTCGAACGCACGTCCCAGGCAGACCAGGAACCACACCATCCACGGCGTGACGTCCAGCGTTCCCTTCTGCGTCCTTTCCAGAATCTCATAATAGGCATCCCGCTCCCGGCGGATCCGGGAAGACATGCTGTAGAAGCGCTGGGGGCTCTTCTCGGAACGCGCCAGAGCCCAGTCGGCAATCGCCCGCGCCATGCGGCCGTTGCCATCGTCAAACGGGTGAATGGTGGCGAACCACAAGTGCGCCAGCGCCGCCCGGAGTAGTGGATCGGTACCGTCAGACCCATTGGCCCAGTTGAAGAACCGAGCCATCTCCCCTTCCAGAAGCGGCGCGGCCGGCGCCTGGTAGTGAACCCGTTCCCTGTCTATGGGGCCGGAGACGACCTGCATCGGTCCATCCGCGTCGTCGCGCCACGCACCGACGATAATCTTGCGCATGCCGCTACGCCCTGTAGGAAACAACGCCGCATGCCATGCGAAGAGGCGGTCTTGTGTGAGGGGCTGGTCAAAGTTCCGGCTGGCATCCAGCATCATTTCGACAACACCCTCGACGTTCCGATTGGCGGGAATCGCCCCCGCAATGTCGATGCCCAACCGCCGCGCAATGGACGAACGCACCTGATCCGTGTTCAGGTTCTCGCCTTCGATTTCGCTGGACTTGACGACATCCAACGTCAGGGTCTCCAGTTCGGCTTCTTGCTGGAGAGAGAAGCCCAGGCTCTCCATCCGACCCAACAAGCGCCCTTGCCTGTAACGGATATCGGCCAAAGGGACACCCAAGGCATCATAATCCCATGTCAACTTGGGCCATTCCGAAAGTTGGTGAATATAGCGAGTCATTCTCCGCACTTCCTGCGTAGATTATGCCTGTCATTCTCCGCATCTTCAAACCCGTTCTTCGCAAGCGGTTCCTTCGAGGGTGAAACAACAGACCCATAGGTACTATTGAACAGCACGGAAAGGCGTTGCTCCGGTCAGATTGTCGAGAGGCCGGCAGGACGGAAGGAGAGCCTCGGCGCCGTTTGCGGTCGATCGGAGGGGGGAGTGGGGCCGGGCTGCGCCCGGACAGGGGCGGGCGGGACGCCCGCGCTCCCGGGTGGGGTCGTCCCGATGGTGCGGTGGAGGGTATCCGGCGGGCAACTTCTCTGAAAGCCGTCTTCACCGTGAGGGTGTGGGGCTGGAGCTGCTCTGGGCCACGGCTCGCTTTCGATGCCACAGCTCGGCCCGAATTCTGGCAATCGGACCGCGGCGCTCCTCCGGGGTCATGTAGAACCGGTAACCGAAATCCTGCAAGCGCACTTCCAGCATCGTGTCGAGCCATCGCCGGGTGAACTGGCGGTTGATCAAGTAAGGGTCATCCAGCACTCCGATCAACTCCGGCAGCGCCCAACCGGCGCCGGTGCGGCTGAGGACGTCGGCTCCCACCAGCCGGACCGCCGGCGACTCGCTCTGAAGCCAGCCCACCGCCACCGGCCGTTCCCGGTCGGGGTAGTTCTCGGCCAGCTTCTCTTCCGAATACCCGGCGCCGTACCATTCCTTCAGATGGCCCACCGTCCAGTCGATGGTTCGGTCGGTGTGGCACATGTTGCAGGCGTTGGGGTGGTTGGCTTCAATCATGGCCTTGTCGGTGGGCGAGAAGATGGTGTGGGTGCGCACCAGGTCCTGGATGCCTTCGTTGATGCGCGGACGGTGGCAGTTCATGCAGCGGGCTCCGCTGCTGCCGTCAGGATGGTGGGTGTGATCCCGCCTGGCCTGCGCCGGCTCCAACTGCTGGTGGCACCTGAGACACAGCCGGTCATCCTCGTCGGGAGGCCTGGACCAGCGAGGACCGATGGTCTCGTGGGGGTTGTGGCAGTCGATGCAGCGAAGCTGTGAGAAACAACTGCCCTGGACGGCGTCGCTGTACTCGGTGGAGTTCCAGGTGGAGATCCCGTTGGCGTAGGTCGGCCTGGTCCCCACGTGGCACCGCCCGCAGGCCCAGTTGAGGTTGTCGTGGGTGCGCCCGAAGGAGACGTCCCTTTCGCGCGTATCCACCAACAGGAAGGGACTGGAAGGGAAAAAACCGGGCGGCTGCTTGCCGCCGGAGGCCACGTGTTCCCTACCTCCCAGGTGGCAGGCTTCGCAGCTCACCCCCAGGGTGGCCGCGTACTGGGGCGCCTCCAGCTTGACCAACTCCTGACGTACTTGCAGGATGTCCTCGTCGCTGGCTTCGGCGGGGCTCCGGAGAAAATCCACGATGCCGGGCTGGTTCTGATCCAGATAGTGCCCCAGGGAGAAGTGCAGAGGAACCGGAACGTGGCGGGCCATGCGGGAGGGATTGCGGGCCAGCATGTCTCCCAGCGGGAAGGTGGTGTGACAGAAGTTGCAGCGGCTGGAGTAGCGGGCCAGGAAGGGTTGGGAGGTGGGCGGATCGAAGGGGTCGGGCCTTTCCCCGTCGGGCAGCTCGGGGCCCACGTGGACGATGGGCACCCACTGCCGCTGTTCCAGCCAGTAGCCGAAGAACAGCACGTGATCCTGGTGATAAAAGAGGTGGTCGCGGGGTTCGGGGCCCTCGATCTGCTTGCCGATGTAGTACTGGAAGAAGCGCGAGCCGATGGTCTGGTTTATCTGGTAGACACGGCGGACCTCGCCCCGCTGCAGCCGCATCTTGTAGCGGCCGCCTTCCTTGAAGAAAACCGCCTCACCCCCGAGATAGGCAATCCGGGCCTTTCCGGAGAAATCTCCCTTGACGGTGGAGTCGTCGGCCAGGGCGTTCATCCAGCGATGGGCGTGCCGCGACCACGACCGGTACTGCTCCTGGTGACAGCTCTTGCAGCTCTCGGGCCCGACATAGTCCTCGGGATGGATGTTGCTCCGGCTGCCGGTGGCCCGGAAATCGGTGCGAACGTCCTCCGGCAGGTCTTCCCACCACAAGGTGACCTGCTCCCGTTCGTCGGTGTCGCCGACCAGGGAACGAATGGGTCTTTCCGCCGCCTTTCGGGCGGCCAGGAACTCCTTCAGCGTGGACTGATACAGACCGTTTTGAGGGTCCAGAGCCACTGCCTTGCGAAGATGCTCTTCGGCGTCGGAATACTGTTTGAGCTTCAGCAGGATGGCTCCGTACAGATGCCGGTAGGCAGCGTTGCCTCCATCCTCCTCGACCGCCCTCTGGGCCGGCAGCATGGCAGCCAGGTACTCCTGCCTCTCGTACTTCTGCCGGGCTTCCAGGTAGGCGGGAGATTGGGCCTGCAGTGGGCCGCCGCTCAAGAGGAGGCCCATGAGCCCGAGGGAGACAACCGCCATGCGGGAGCCAATCCGGAACCCGCGGGGCATGAAGATGTGCTTCTCGAATTTCATCGCCGTACCCGGCCGCGCTTGGCTTCTGGAATCCGCCGGCTTTTCCCGTCTGCAGAAGCCAGCAGTCATTATCCAACTGCATCGATTATGAGACGCCGGCGGTCTCAAAATCAAGGCCGGGGTACCCGCGGGATGTACCGCAAGCTCATGCCGCCAGGACTCCGCTTCGACCGAACCCATGGCGTTCCCGCCGGCAGGATTGCCGGCTGCCCCATCGCGGGGAAACCGAGTGGCACACAACGGGAGTGCATGCGGGCGGGACGCCCGCGCTCCCGGGTGGGCCTCCTCCCCTCACTCTTGCTCCTCGAGGGGGCGCGCGCCGGGCTGCCGGGCTGTCGCCCTGCCCATGCGGCAGAGCCGTCGTGCTTCGCGGCTCTGTTCGAACCCCCGGCTGTCGCTGGGGTGGTTTGACGCCGTCAGCCCTTCAGAAGCATTGGTGGCAAATGGCTGGAAGGAATTCGAGGTCGGTCCGACGGAGCGCCCGTCAGAGCGAGGAGGGCTTGCCGTTGTCCAGTTCGTGCCTGGCCTGGGCCAGCAGATCCTCCAGGCCATCCAATGACCCCTGGTTGATGGCCCGGTAGACCGATTCCAGGTTCTCGCGGGCGATCTCACCGAAGCGGCCGTTGAGAACCACGGCCTTGGCCAGGGGCTCGATGGCCTCCACCACCTGATTTCTGGCGCAGAAGACGATGCCGAGCTGGAACTGGGCGAAGTCGGAGTGGGGTGCCAACTCGACTGCCCGGGAGGAGTAAAGGTGAGCTTTCTGCAGGTTGAGTCCGACATCCCGGTCGGAGGAGTTGTTTCGGCCGGCCTCGTACTGCGACAGGTAGGCGCTCCCCATGTAGGCATAGTTCTGGGACATGAGACCGTCGATCCGGGACTGCCAACGCTGCGGGTCCATTTGACCGGGGCGTTCGAGGCCTCGCAGGCTTCGAACCGCCCTGGAGGCCCGTCGGATGGACTTGGCGGGCTCATCCAGCGCATGATAGGCGATCGTCAGAATGGTCAGGACCTGGGGGTCGGAGGGAGAATCCGACAAGCTGGCCTCGCCGTGCTCGATGGCCTTTGGAAAATGGTTGAGCTGCCAGTAGATCCAGGTGGCTTGCCGGCGTAGCTCCCGAACCCGGTCGGACTCGGGATGCCGGACCAGGAAGGCTTCGATCAAGCCCACCCGCCGGGCCTGATCTTCCGTGCCGGCGATGGCCAGCATATCGACTTCTTCCTGCACGTCCTCTTCACCCGGTCTGGGCAGATCCGGGACCGCGCTCCCAACCGGCGCTCCATTCCCTTCCAGGTTGGACGCAACCGCCTCGCCTTCCCCCGGCAAAATCTCGATAGGCTCCAAGCGGGCCAGGACGCTTCGGGAACCCGAAACGTTCCGCGTTTCCACCGCAAGAGAATATTTGCCCGGCGCCAGGTCTGCCGTGGGAAGCTGGAAGGCCACGCCGGCTTCCCCCCGGGTGGCGGCTTCCATTCCCTTGTTGAGCAGGACCGGTGGAAACTCCCTGGAGCCTCCGCTCTCCCCGACCAGGAAGACCTTGGCCATCAGGGGGTTCTGACTATCCTCGGCCGCCAGGTTGTAGATCCTGTAGAAGACAACCAGCGGTTCTCCCCGCGTGAACCTGCGGGAGGACGGAGCCCGTACTTGAAAGCCCTGATGGATTAAGGGATCCAATTCGTCGTTCAACTTGGCCTGCACCGCAAACACCGAGGGCGGATAGTTCTTCAGTTCCCTGGACGCAACCAGGCTGCTGGTGGCCAGCCGATCCTCCGGCAAGGCCGGTATGTACAGGTCTTCCTCGGCGTTACCCACTCTCCCGCTGATATCGGCCACGGCCAGCTTCAGGCGGTAACGCCCCGGGGGCAATTTCATACGGCCGCCGAGGGCCGCTTTCCCGCTTGTGTCGTCAATCCCGACCGAGCTGCCGAACAGCGAGGCGATTTCTCCGTCCTCTCTCACCGCCAATCCCAGAACTTGCAGCGGCTCCAGGGATGCAGCGGCGAGGACACCGTCCTCAGGCAGCCGCGCCTCGGCCGAAAAGCGAATCAGAGCTTGTTGGGAATCCGAGTAGAAGGTGTAGGTCGAGAGGCTCAGGGCGATTTCGGCGGACGGACCCGGTGCCGCCAAGGCGGCTAGCAGGCGGTCCTTGGGGCCGAAGGGCTTCCCGGCAGGGAGGCGCTCGGCCAGGACGACCCTTTCCTGGACGGAGCCAATGACGGCATCCACGCTTTCGCGCACCACTGCCTTGAGTTCGTGCACCCCGGGCGGCGCTTCCAGCGTGACTTTGGAAGTCGCTCCCAGGACCGCCAGCTCCTGCCGGCCGGACCGGGTCAATCTCAGGTCCAACTGCTTCTCCTGCCCCCCCAGGAAATCGCCCTTCTCGGCGTAGGCGGCCGTGATCAGATGCAGCAGATTGGTCTGGCGGTCCTGCTGGTCCAGGAAGGGCAGGCGCTCGAAGTCGATGCGGGTAAAAACGTCGACCCGGTAGCGGTCCTCGCCGACGGGAAAGGCATTGTAGGAAAGACGGATGGGAATCTCGTTCAGATTTCCGGGAGCCCGCAGGGCGTCCAGAACTTCCCTCTTCTTGAGGGCAATATAGGTGGGGTCCTCTCTGGGAGCATAGTAGCCCTTGCGGTGGGTCACCTCGAGGCCAGGACGCGAAACCTTGACGTTGATCCGGTGGTAACGTCCGTCCGATGCGGTGGCCGGAGAGGCGTAGGTCAGCACGTAATAGAAGGACTGGCTGTCGGCGATCTGCTTCAGCCCGCCGAAGAGATCGTTGTCGTTGTGGAAATGGACCCCGCCCGTCTCCAGGGCCAACTGGGCCAGGGGCTCGGACTGCACGCGCATATTCTCCACCCGCATGGACATCTGGGACAGGGTGGCCTCGGTCGCCAGGGCAGCCACCTCCGAGGCGCGGTAGGAAGTGGTATAGAGGCCCCGCATATCGACCGTGCTCAGAATGGTCCCTGACCGCAGCGCGGCGTGAACCACCCCCTGCAACTCGTAGCGGAGGTGCTGGGCCAGAAAACCGTCCGAGACCAGCAGCAGGCTCTTTCTGCCCTCGAAGTGCTGGAGCGACCGGAGGTGCTGCTGAAGCGTGTGCAGCAGGTTGCGGCTCCAGTACTCGTTCTCCCGGTGGATGCGGGAGGCCTGGGCGCGGACCACCACCTCGGCGTTGCGCCGCTGTTCCGAGTTGCCCTGGGTCAGGTCTAAGCTAAGCAGGTTGGTGTTCCTGAATGCCCGGGGATTCTGGTCCCTGCCACCCTGGCTGGAGCCCAGGACTCCCCCTGAAACCATCTGATTGCAGAAGACCTTCTCCGAAATGGCCGTCTCCAGCGCCAGGGGATCGGTTTCGTTGTGGATCCTCTGGGCCTGCAGGTCGCTGATGGCCGGACAGTCGGATCTCACCAGTCGCCGGCGGTTCAGCTTCCCGGGCAGGAGCCGCACCGCCTGGAGGAGTTTCCGGCGGTCGGCGGTGAAGGGCTGGTGAAACTTGCCGGAAGCCGCCACCAGGGCGACCCTGTCGCCGGGCTGCACCCGTTCCTGCACAAACTTCTCGATGGCGTCGACAGTGCGCTTCAAGGCTCCGTGGGAGGGCGAGGTGACGTCGTCGATCAGCAGGCTGATGAAGTGTGGCCGACTCGAGGCGGGACCGGCAGACGGAGCCGGCGGTGCCTCCGCAATGGCTCCATCGGTCGCCACTGCCTGCTGACCACTCTCAGGCTCATGCGACCGGACAATTTCGTAGGACTCCCGGGTGAAACTCTGGATGGGAAGCGGCTTGCCGTCCTCGAAGACGGTGAAGTCCTCCACGGTGAGGCCGGTGACCGGCTTGCCGCGCTCGGTGACTATGGCCCTGACCACCACCACGTCGACCGGCACGCGAAAGGTGAATTCGCCTTCCGCATCGGCCTGGGCCGGCTCCGCTTGCTGGGACCAGGCCCAACCTCCCAGGCTCAGGGCCAGCAGGAGCAGACCCGCCAGACTCAGGCTCTGTTTCAATGAATGGGGAAAGGCTGTAGCGACCATGTCGGCACCCGCGAGTTGAAACCCGGCCCGGCGCCAGGGATTCGAGCCTGGAAGCATCCGACAACGCGCCGGTGCGATGGACTATTCCGGCTATGACCCCGCATCCGGAACGAAACGCTTCCGGCGGCGCAAGGCAAGGTGCGTTCAGTTACTGAACCTTGAACTTGGCCACCGGCGACACGGTCCGCTTGGCGAGGTTGTCGGTGATGTTCAGAACCAGGCTGTAGTCGCCGGGTTGAAGGTTGTTCAGAGGAAACAGCTTGGCCAGGGTCACCTGCCGCAGGGCGCCTTCCGTTGCGCTCTTGCCCTCCCGGAAGCGGCGGATCTCCCGGTCGCCCTTCTTCAAAACGTACTCGATGGTCGCCGAAGGTTTCTGCGTCTCTTCGTCCAGGGACAGGTTGTACACCTGGAAGTAAATGCGCATGGGCACGGCTCGATGAAAGGTCTCGGCCACGTTGGGGAAGACCTTGGAGCCTCCCAGCACAAAGGGACCGGCAGCGGCCTGGTAAGCCGGCAGAGGCTCGATCCTGTCGGCCAGGATGATGCTGCTGGTGGCCAACTGGTCTTCGGGAAACCTGGGAACCCGAATGCTGCGGTAGACGGTGCCGACGTTGCCACTGTTGATGTCCTTCAATACCAGTTCGACCTTGTAGACGCCGGAAGACAGGGGCACGGTGGTCTGGTAGAGAGAGGTCCGTTCCAGGGCTTCCTTGTAGGTGGAATCCGGGGTCATCTGGCGGATGGGTTCCTCGAAAAGGTGCACCCTGCGCCCGGTGATGGTGGTGATGCGCCCGAAGACGTTGACCGAGGCCTGGTGGACCCCCTGCTGCTGCTTGAAGGTCATGTCGCTGTTCTTCATGGCCACGGTGATGGCTGTCAGCACGGTATCGTCGGTGATCTTGAGATAGTCCGTCTTGAACTCGAAAGGAAAGAGATTGTAGGACAGCTTGGTGTCCACCACCGTCTCCAGGTCCTTGAACCGGATCTTGGGAGCCTGCCCCAGGGCCACCGTCTCCATCAACTTCTCGTTCTGGAACGCGTGGAAATCTTCGACATCCAGCCCCCCAGGCAAACGGTTCCTGCTGATCGGCTCCACCCCGCCCAGGATCAGCCTCTGGTCGATGTCGTAGCCGGGCGCATTGGCCAGGGCGTCCTTTTCGAAGGGATCTCTGGCGATGCGGTATTCCCCGCTCAAGCCGCGGTCCACGAACTCGATGATGACCTCGGCGCCGAGGTGGGGACCTTGAATGTGGCGGTAGCGCCACTTGATGTGCGGGTATTTGACCGACCATCCGCCCCCTTCATTGAAATCCCGAAGGGTGTTGTCGCCGCCGTGAAAGGTCTCGATGGAGTCCGGCGGTCCCCAAGTGATGTAGATTCGGCCGCGATCGGTCTTCCATCCGGGCTTGCCCGAGGGGAATCGTTCGTTGGCGTAGGCGATGCGGCGGTAGTGCTCGTCGCGGGTCTCGTTGACCATGGTGTCGGGAGTGGGGTCCCTGCGCAGCCAGAACTGCTCCACGAACTGGTAGCGCTCATCGTCCGTTTGCAACTGGTCGAAGGCGGCTTTCTCCTGGGGAGTGATGATGTAGAGGACGTCCTGCTCCAGCCACTTCTTGAGGTAGCGGTCGGAGGTCTCCGTGCGAAGAGACTTTTCGCGCCGCTTGTCCCCCTTCTTCCTGGCCAGCAACGTCAGGGAGCAGCCAAGGATCAGAACCGAAACAAGGAGGAACGTTGGGATACGATCGAGAATTCTGTTTTGCATAAAGCACCTGCTGGATCGGCAAACGGGACAAGACTACCAACTTAACCTTTGATTGATCTTCAGAATTATAGTCCCGAATCGTCGTTTGTGAAATGAATTTCGGTGGACCGCCTTCCTGGACTCGCCGCATTCATCGGAAGACCTCAATCGGCAAGAGCTCCTGTTACCGGCGTCCCCTCTGCAGGGGCCCCAGCGTTCTCTGCCGCTTTTCCCGTTGGACCCTGCGAAAGGTATCCATCTGCCGGCGGGCCAGCTCCGCTTGGCCCGCTTGCTCGTAAAGCTGAGCCAGCAAGTAGTGACCGTCGGGAAAGTCGGGATCCAGCTCCAGCGCCCGGCGGGAGGCGGCCAATGCCTGCTCCAGTTGGCCCAGGTCCCGGTAGGCCTTGGAGAGTGAATGATTCAGGGACACGCGGTCAGCCGGGGATACATCCTGCTCCTTGAGCCGGAGCAGGTGCTCGACGGCCTGCGACGTATCGCCGGCCTTCAGCAAGGCCTCTCCCAACTCCAGCCGGGCGGAATGGTGATCGGGGTAGTTCCGGAGCTCCGCCTGCAGCGCCTGCACGGCCGAGTCTACGGCGCCGGCGTTCATGTAAACCACCGCCCGGGAGGAATGGATCCAGGGATAGCGGGGATTCTTGCGGGCGATGGCCTCGAATTGCTCCAGGGCCAGGTCGTGCCGGTTGAGGTCGTAGTAGGCCCGGCCCAGCCGCAGGCGGGCCCTCAGCAGGCCGGGATCCAGATTCACCGCCTGCTCCAGGGCCTTGAGTCCCTCGGGATCCACGTTCCGCATCCTGGGCTGGCCCACCCCGGAGCGGGTCTCCTTGAAGATGGCCGCCTCCATGGTCCGGGCCAGCAGGAGTTCGCCCAGGGAAAACTGAAACTCGGCCCGCTCGGGCTCGGAAGCCACCGCTTTCCGCAAATGCTCCTCAGCTTCCGAGTATTGCTTCAGTTCCAGCAGGACGGCGCCGTACAGGTGGAGATGCTCCGCCTTGTCGCCGTCTTCTTCCACGGCCTTCTGAGCGGCCAACATGGCCAGCAGAAATTCTCCCTTGTCGTACCGCTCCCGAGCTTCCCGGTAGTGGGCCGACTGGCTCCAGCCCGCCGTCGCCAAGCCCAAAACCCCGGAAAGCGTCCAAAGAAAAGCCCGCGCGCACAGGGAATTCACCCGGCGCCGCTTGGCGATGGCGCTGCCCCCAGGATTCCGCTCCTCGATCATCGTTCTCGACCCCGTATCAATGGGCAGCCCCCCTGAAACCTCTCTGCCCAAGCCGGTTTCCACGAAGATTACTCTAGCCGGAGAAGCGGTAGGGCGCAACCGGGATTTGGTTGACAAAAAGTACGGCCCTGTCCATGATGGCGGTAAGGCCTGAAGATGCCGGCGTTTCCCCGAACCGCAATGGAAGTGCCTCAAAACCCTTTTAAAATCAACCCTTCCAGCCAACGACAGGCTGCCGGGCCGCAAGGCAGGACCCTCTCCGGGAATTCCCTGGCACGGCTGCTGACCGTGCTGCTGGCCGCGGGACCTCTGGCGACCGCGCTGCTGTCGGGTTCCTCCCCTTCCGATTCCGATTCAGCCGAAAACGGCGCCGGGCAATGCGCCGCCTGTCACCAAGAGATCGCGTCCAGGCAACTGGCCAGCGACCACGCCCACACCATGATGAAAGTGGAAGACTTCCCGGAACTGATGCAGGCGCTGCCTGTCGAGCACATGGACCAGGCCGGCGGGATCAGATATCGGATCGAACGCTCCCCGGCACCGCGGACGGGGGTGGACCTGGTGGCCCGGATGGGAACGCGGGAGGAGAGACTGCGCCTGCTTTGGGGGGTGGGAGCCGGCAGAAAGGGAATCACCTTTATCGGCCAGAGTGACCAGGGTGCATTCGGGCAGAGCCGGGTGAGCTGGTATCAGAAGATCGGCAAGCTGGATGTCACCACCGGGCTGGAAAAGCGCCCGGCCGATGCCTACGACGCCCTGGCGGGCTGGTTGAACCCGCATGAGAGCGCCCATTGCCTGAGCTGCCACATGACCCGCAACCAGAACACTCCTCCGGACTCGATCCCGGAGGCGGATGCCGGTGTCCACTGCGAGCGCTGCCACGGCTCGGGCGAGCAACACATCCGGGCCATGGCCGAGGACAGCGGCAATCCCTCCAGCGGCATCGACAATCCTGGCCGCCTGGGAGCCCTGGAGCAGGTCTACTTCTGCGGCGCCTGCCACGGCATCCCGCCGGGAGGCGCCGACCTGAGGGCCCTGGGCCATGCCATGGCCATGGATCACAGCGTCCGCTTCCCCGCCGAGCGGCTGGTGCTCAGCCGCTGCTACAACGAGAGCGGCGGCCGCCTCAAGTGCACCACCTGCCACGACCCCCACGAGAACCTGGCCTCCTCCTTCGATGGCAACTGCCTGAGCTGCCACGGAGACCAGGCCGGATTCGCCATCCCCTGCCCCCAATCGAACGACGACTGCGTGCGCTGTCACATGCCCCAGGAAACCGGCTTCATGACCCATTCGGCCTTCGCCGACCACTGGATTCGGGTCGTGCCGGCTTCCGACTGAACAAAGACCGATTTTGCGTTTGCCGACTCGCTGTCACCTCCAGCCGCTTGCAACGCACAACTTCCATGAGACGGGCGTGGTCGGCCCGTTTTCAATACACGGGTACTTTCGCTTTACAATTTGTCTCTTATAGGGGACAATCACTCCGTGAACGTACTCTACACGGGCACCTTCGAGACTTGGCTCAAAAAGCTGCGTGACCAACGCGCCAAGGCCGCAATCGTTTCTCGAATTGAAAGAATGGAAGATGGCAACTTTGGCGACTACAGATCGGTCGGCGGCGCTGTCAGCGAACTGCGAATTAACGTCGGCAAGGGCTACCGCGCCTACTACACCATTCGAAGAAACGCAGTAGTGATCCTGCTTTGTGGCGGCGACAAGTCGAGTCAGCAGCGGGACATCAAACTCGCCCAGCAAATGGCCGCTGAACTCTGAGGAGGCACTATGAAGCTCAAGAAATTCGACGTGATCGATTTTCTCGACAGCGATGAGGCATTGATCGAATATCTCAACTTGGCGCTGGCGGAAAACGATCCCAAGTACTTTGCCAAAGCTCTGGGCAACGTCGCACGCGCCAAGGGAATGTCGTCTATTTCCGATGCAACCGGTTTGGGCCGACAGGCCCTTTATCGGGCTCTCTCCAGCAAGGGCAATCCACGAATCGACACGCTGTTCAAGGTTCTGGACACGCTGAACGTCCGCCTTGCCATCACTCAATAGTCACATCCGCAGCAACATCCATGTCAGCTTACGCGGATCAATCCGCCTTGGGAGGACGGTAGGTGGCGGATTGCCGGTTTCTCAACCGCTCCGCGGTCGCCAGCTCACGCCGGGCCAGCTCGGATTGACCGCTGCGGCGATGGAGCTGGGCCAGCAGGTAGCGGGGAGCGGGCGCCTCGGGCGCCAGGTCGACGCACTTGCGGGCCGAGGCCAGGGCTTTCCCGGGCTGGTCCAGGGCCCGGTAGGTCTTGGCCAGGGCATAGTGAAGGTCGGGGGTTTCCGGGCTCTTCTGCTCCGCCGCAAGCAGGTGGCGGAGGGCCAACCGGGGCTGAGCCAACTGCAGCAGCAGGTCGCCCAGGTCCAGGCGGGCCATGGCGTTGTCGGGGTAGAACTCGACTTCAGTCTGAAGTGCCTGGATCGCCTGGATCACCCGTCCCATCTTCAGGTAGAGCACCGCCAGGTAGGAGTGGATCTCGGGATAGTGGGGGTCGGCCTCGGCCACCGCCCGGGACTGCTCCAGCGTCTCGAGGAATCGATTCTGATCGGTGTAGGCGCGCCCCAGGCGGACCCGCGCCGCCAGCAGGTCCCCGTCCAGTTTGACGGCGCGCTCCAGCAGCGCCAGGCCTTCCGCATCCACGGCCTCGCTGCGCGACATCCTTACCCCGGCGCTCACGCCTCGCCGGATGACGGCCTGCTGCGACTGTTCCAGCAACACCCGCCCCAACTGGTAGAGGTACTCCGCGTTCCGGGCGTCCAGGGTCACAGCCTTCCGCAGGTGGGCTTCGGCATCTGAAAACTGCTTCAGCTCGGCCAGGACGGCGCCGTAGAGGTAACGGTGCCCGGGGTTCTCGCCGTCCTCCTGCACGGCCTTTTCCGCGGCCAGCATGGCCAGCAGGTATTCCTTGTTTTCATACCTCTGCCTGGCCTCCAGGAAGTGGGGTGATTCGGAGACGGCCGCCCCGGAATCGCAGAGGAAGACTGTCAAAAGGAGCAGAAAGATCCGGCACATGAACCTTAAACCGGTTGAGTTGCGCATCGCAGCCGGGTTCCGTAGATCCGAAGATCGCTTGCCCTGAAAAAACCCGTCGTCGGGTGGCAGAATACCGCTACAACTGCAGGAATGAGTCGATTGTTTATGAACATCGATGCACAGGATTGTTTGGCGAGGATAGGGGCAGAGGGGACGCACGAAGTATCTTGCAGTAGGCTCGATTGTTTACTTGCGGGGCTCCTCAAGCTGTCCCCCTTCCCTGAGCCGGTAGTTCCGGTTGACCGCCAGCTTCTCGAAGCTCTGGCTGGTTCCATCGGTCCAGCGGACGGTCAGTTTCCTGACAGTCTTGAGCCGGCCCAGGCCGAAATGGACCCGGAAGTCGTGGGTCGACTCGTAGCTGGAACCTCCCCGCA
>JAPOZE010000631.1:3765-17198 GCA_026706225.1 Acidobacteriota bacterium | reverse complement strand
TGGCGGGATAGTCCTTCTCGAAGCTCAGGATGTTCTGGATGTCGGCTCCGCGCCAACTGTAGATGGACTGATCCTCGTCTCCCACCACACAGATATTCTGACGCGACTGGGTCAACAGCCGGATCAGCTCGTACTGGGGTCGATTGGTGTCCTGGTACTCATCCACCATCAGGTAGGCGAAACGATCGTTGAGACCCGTCCTGACGGCCTCCTGGCTCCGAAGCAGCTCCACTGTCTTCAACAGCAGGTCGTCGAAGTCCAGCGCGTTGGCCTTCTTCAGCTTGTCCTGGTAGAGATCGAAGACCAGCGACAGCCGCTCGCCCTTGGAGTCGTGGGCCTGGGAGTACACTTCCCGGGGACTCCGGCCGCGGTTCTTGGACTCGGAGATCCGGGACAGGGCCCATCGAGGAGAAAGGGCCTGGTCGGACAACTGCAATTCCTTGAGACAGTCCTTGATCAGCGTCAACTGGTCGGCCTGGTCGTAGATCGAAAAGTCGCTCCCATAGCCCAAGGGGCCGATGTTGGGACGCAGGACCCGGACACAGAAGGAGTGAAAGGTGGAGACGTGGGGGTTGGCGGCCCGCCCGCGGCGCAGCAGGCCTTGAACGCGGACCCTCATCTGCTCCGCGGCCTTGTTGGTGAAGGTCACCGCCAGGATCCGATCGGCTCGGACCCGCCTGTTCTCGATCAGGTGGGCAATGCGGTAGGTGATGACGCGTGTCTTGCCGCTCCCGGCTCCCGCCAGGATCAGCAGTGGGCCTTCGATGGTTTCGACGGCCCGCAACTGTTCAGGATTGAGTTGTGTTTCCAGTCGCAGCATGGAGCAGCAGGATGGGCAATTCCAGGCATCGGGCAGCGGAGGGATCGCAGCTTCGACCAGCGTGAGGAAGGTGCCCCCGGGGACACCACCTCATTCTAGAAGGCGGCCGGTCAAAAATCAATTCGGCATGGCCGACCCCCGGCAGCCTCTACCGTTGCCAGAAGGCAGGGGTAAAGATGACCAGCACCGTGTAGAACTCCAGGCGGCCGGCCAGCATGCAGAAACTCAGAACCCACTTGGCGAACGCCGGCAGCCCCCCATAACCCTCGACCGGCCCCACGTTCCCCAGTCCGGGACCGATGTTGAACATGGCGGCAGCCACGGCGGCGATGCTGGTAAACACATCCACGCCCGAGGCCGCCAGCAGGATGCAACCCAGGAAGTTGACCAGAAAGGAGAGATAGACCAGGTTCAGAAGGCTGCGGACGGCCGTTTCGGGAATCACCCCCTGGCCCACGCGGACCGCAAACACGCCGCGGCGCTCGACCATGCGTTCGAATTCGCGAAGCACCACCTTGTAGAGCAGGACCATCCGGGAAGTCTTCAGTCCTCCTGAAGTCGATCCGGTACACCCGCCCATGAACATGAGCGCCAGCAGCATGAGCTGGGGCAGGGGCAGCCACCGGGCAAAATCGTCGGTGGTAAAGCCGGTGGTGGTGGTGATGGCCGTCACCTGAAAGAGGGCCCTTCTGAGGGCCAATTCCGGAGCGTAACCGCTCTTCAAGACCAGAATGGCGGCGATCACCAGGCTGGACGAGACCACCACGAACAGCAGCGTCCTGAGCTCGAAATCGGAAACGAATCGCCTGGGCCGACGTTCCACCCAGAGCCGGTAGTGCAGAGTGAAGTTGATGCTCCCCAACAGCATGAAGATGACAATGATGGATTCGATCAGGGGACTGTCGAACGCCCCCACACTGGCGTTTCGGGTCGAGAATCCTCCCGTGGCCACTGTCGAGAAGGCGTGGCACACGGCATCGAAAGGACCCATTCCCGCCCAGCGGAGCGCCAGGTACTCCGCCAGGGTCAGGCAGACATAGATCTTCCAGAGCGCCTGGGCGGTATGGGCAATCCGAGGCTTGAGCTTTTCCGACCTGGCTCCCGAAAATTCGGCTCGATACAAGGCCATCCCGCCCATGCCGAGCAGGGGCAGAATGGCGATCCCGAGCAGGACGATCC
Source organism: Acidobacteriota bacterium (assembly GCA_026706225.1). Next base: position 15,199 of record JAPOZE010000631.1, on the reverse strand, counting down.
CCATGCCCCCCAGCCAGTGGGAGAAGCACCTCCAGAACTGCAGGTCCCGGGGAAGACTCTCGATCTCCCTGAGAATGGTGGCTCCGCTGGCGGTAAACCCGGAGGTGGCTTCGAAGAAAGCGTCGGTGAAGCTGGAGAAATAGGCGGGAGAGAAATAGAAGGGCAGAGCGCCGAAAAAACTCACCGCCAGCCATACGCAAGAGACCAGCAGCAGCCCCTCGCGCCGGCTCAAATCCCTGGAGGGACGAGGAAGACCGAAGAAGAGGGCGCCGCCGGTTCCGGCGGTGACCGCGGCGGCATAGGCCAGCGGAGCCGGACCGCCGTGACTCCAGAGGCTGAAGGCCAGAGGAACCAGCAGGGTGGCTCCGAGCGCCAGCAGGAACTGGCCCAGGATATGACCGAGGGCAGCGGGCCTTATCACACCCATTCCCTTCGGGCTTCGGCCAGGAAGGCGGACTCGAGCAGGGGAACGGTATTCTCCAGGGTACAGAAGATGACCCGGTCTCCCGCCTGAATGGTGGCTTCGCCCCTTGGGACCACCACCTCGCCGTTGGGTCGAGCGATGGCGCCGACGATGGCGCCGCGGGGAAGGCGAACCTCTCTCAAGCTTCGGCCGACGTACTTGGAGCCCTCGGCCGCAATCAACTCGATCGCCTCGGCCTCCTCCTCGCGAAAGGTGGTCACCGAGAGCACTCGACCCTTGCGCACAAACTGGAGAATCCGGTCGACCGCCGCCAGGCGGGGGCTGACGGTGGTATTGATGCCGAGCCGCTGCGCCATGGGGAGGTAGTTCAGCCGATTGATGAGAGCCACCACCTTTTTTGCGCCCAGCTTTCGAGCCAGCAGGGAAGCAATGAGGTTGTCCTCGTCATCGTTGGTCATGGCTAGGAACGCTCCCGCGCCCTCGATGTTTTCTTCCGCCAGGATCGATTCGTCGGTGCCGTCCGCGTGCAGGACAACCGTCTTGCGCAGGATCTGGGAAATCCTTTCGCAGCGGGCGATGTCCCGCTCGAAGAGCTTCACCGTCACACCCCGGGGCTCCAACAGTTCGGCCACCCGGATGCCTACCTGCTTGCCCCCCACGATGTAGACCCGATCGAGCGACTCCTGGGTTTGAAGCCCCATGAACTGACACACCCGCTCCAGGTCGTCGGCGGTGGTGACGATGTAGACATGGTCTCCCGGCTTCAGGACCTCGGCCCCATGAGGAACAATGACCTGCTGCCCCCGGAAGATCAGGGCGATCAGAGAATTCTTGGGCGGCCCGGCGCGGTCCAGGTCCTCGACCGTCTTGTAGGCGACCCAGCTCTTCTCGTCGATATTCATTCCGAAGAGCTTCACCCGACCCTCGGCAAAGTCGATCACGTCGGAGACGCCGGGCAAGCGCACCACTCGCAGGATGCGATCGGCGATCTCGGTCTCCGGGTGAATGATCAGGTCGATGTGCAGTCCGGCTCTCCGCAGTATCCTCCTCCAGTAGTTGACTTCGTGCGTGCGGAGCCGCGCCACCTTGAACTTCACGTCCGACTCCACCGAAGCAATCAGACAGACCAGGACGTTGATCTGATCCTCGCTGGTCAGGGCGATCAGCATTTCGGCGTTGCCGATGTCCGCCTCGTGCAAGGTGCGGATGCTGGCGGCATTGCCCTGAACCACCTTGGCGTCCAGCGTTTCCTCCAGCAGGTGGCAGCGCTCGGGGTCCTGCTCGACCAGAACCACCTCGTTGCCCTCGCGAATCAAGCGCGTGGCAACCAGCGAAGCGGCCTGTCCGCCCCCGGCAATCAGGATCCTCATGGCCTTGAGAAATGTCTTGGCAAGACAACCAGCAACAGGATGTCAGTCCGGTTGGAGTCGAGCACGGCTCTCCAGCATTGGAAGGTGATATTGCGTCCTGAACATATATTGCGGAATGCCGGCAAGCAATGTCAAGGACTGTCGGCGGAAGCCGATCCGGCCGTTTCCCATGGACTTGCATCCCGGGCTAAAGACGGATGTTATAGAAGTAGGTGAACTGGAGGGTGAGACGGTCCTTGGTGAAAACGCGGGGGAAATTGGGCAACGGCTCCGACAGCTTCAGGGAGGAAACAGCCGCCCGATCGTAGGGGGAAAAATTGGAGCTGCGCACGATTTCCAGATCTTCCAGGCTGCCGTTTCTGCGCACGTCGAACACAATCACCACCACCCCCTTGAGACCGCTGCGGTACACCTGGGGAATCACCGAGTACCAGTTGTTGCGAACCCTGAAATAGACCGCCGTCAACCAGGGTCCGAAGTTGACCCCCTGAGTATCCGAGAGGATGGTGGGACGCTCGACCGAGAAGTCCGGATGGCGCCGTCCGAAGTCGGCCCCGGTGCGAGCCTGGCCCGCGCCTGCGCTGTCCTGCCGGCTTCGGATTCCCTGCCCGACCGCCGAACCCGGCGCCGTCCCTCCCGGGAGCCTTAATCCTGCATAGAGATCCTTCAGGTTCGACTTGAGGTCCCTCTCTTTGGGGGTGGCTGCAAAGGGGCCGGTCGACTCGATGCCGCCGGCCTCCATCGGGCTCGGCGCCCCGGTCTGCCCATCGGCTTCCTCGAGCGGGGAGAGTTGAGGGTCGGGAAGCGGTGGTTTTGAGGGTCGGGGCTCGGAGGATCCGGGCTCGGGGTCCGGAGGTTCGGACGGTGCTTCGGCCTCGGGTTCTTCAGCCTGCCCGGGGTCGGGGTAGGGTGCGGGAACCCGGAGCGCCTCGGGGTCGGACTCGGGGAGCCTGGGCCGAAGCACCGGCTCATTCTCGGGAACCTCCGGCCTTTCCGCAGGAGGCGCCTTGAGGACTTCTTCATACTCCCTGGGGAGAGCCAGAAACCCCAGCCGTTCGGCCTGGTCCCGATCCCCCGGTTGGGGAGGATCGGGTTGCGGCAGGATGTCGGGCCCCAAGGCCGCCCAGAGGACAACCAGCAGGTGAGCCACCAGCGACATCAGAAAGGATTCACGCGTTCTCCGGCCGGTATTCTCCCCGGAACCCGGCGAGAGCGACAGACGCAGTTCGTCCTTCTTCATGATTCGGAACTTGATTCCGACCAGGGCCGCCGGGGAGACAGCGAGAGACGATTGGCATGCTCCTGAATCTCCACCGCCACCCGGTGAGCCAGGGCCAGGGCCTCCCTGCTGCTCTCGGCCGAGACCGCCGGCGGCCTCCGGGTCCGAACGGATTCCAGGAACGATTCCACTTCGGCCTTGAGCGGTTCCGTCCTGGCCGTGTCGATCCTGCGAGGCAGAATGAGGGGGGGCTCGCCCGCGGGTCGATTCTCGACACTCAGCACCACCACATCCTGTCGCGAGAAGTCCAGGGATACGTATTGACTCTTCTGAAAGAATCGCAGCTTTCGAACCTTTTCGGTACTCACCCGGCTGGCGGTCACGTTGGCGACACAGCCATTGGCGAATTCCAGCCTGGCGTTGGCGATATCCACCTTGTCGGTCAAAATGGGCAGACCGACGGCGCTCACCCGTTCCACCGGGCTGCCGACGAAATCCAGAACCAGGTCCAGGTCGTGAATCATCAGGTCGGAAACCACGTCGATATCCAGGCTGCGCGCGGCAAAAACCCCCAGACGATGCACTTCGAAAAAGAGGGGGGTGGTCAACAACTTGCGGGCCGCCGCCACCGCCGGATTGAAGCGCTCCAGGTGACCGACCTGCAGGATGCGGCGGTGCCGGTTGGCGGCTTCGATCAAGGCATCGGCCTCCGCCAGCGAGGAGGCGATGGGCTTCTCAACCAGCACGTCGACTCCCCGGGTCAGGAGATCGATGCCGATCGATGCATGCTCCCGCGTAGGAGTGGCCAGACTCACGGCGGAGACTTTGCCCGGCAGAGCCCGGTGACTGTCGTAAGCCCGGGTGGAATACTCGGCAGCCACCGCTCGGGCCGTCTCCAGGTTCTTGTCCACGACTCCAACCAACTCGACGTTCTCCAGTTGGGAGAGAACACGGACATGCTGTCTTCCCAGGTAGCCCGTCCCGATGACCGCCGCCTTGACCTTGTCCATGGGCAGATCCGCTCGATTGCAACCAGCCCGCAGGCCGAACTGACGCCGCCCGCGAACCGGCCTAGTCCTGGGGATCGAAGGCAACGACGGCAATCCCGTGCCGATCGGCAACCCTGATCAGTTCCGTTCTATCCAGGAGCAGCGTCTTCCGCGCGTCGATGGCCAATGCCGAGGCATGGACCTCGGCCATCAACCGGAGGGTCGGCACTCCGACCACCGGAACGTCGAAGCGCATGTCCTGCCGGGGCTTGCTGACCTTGATCACCGTGACCGGCTGATTGCCGGTGAGGCCGGCGGCCCGGCGAATGGTGGCGTCGGTGCCTTCCATGGCCTCCACCGCCACACAGGCCTGGTCCCTGACCACCACCGATTGACCGATATCCATTCGAGCCATCTCCCTGGCGATCCGCCGGCCGTAGCGAATGTCCTTGATCTCGGTGCGGCTGGGCGACCGGCGGGTCAGCACCCCGGGCTCGGGAATCAGGGGTTTCAGGAAAGCGGTGGAATCGATCAATCGAATCCCTTCCTGCTCCAGGACATCGGCAACCCCCCCGATCAGGGAGTCGGTGTTTCTGGTGCCCAGGCTCATCAGGAGCTTCAGGAGCCTTCGGTCCGGCACGATCGAGCTGAAGATCTGCTTGTGCTGAACCTGCCCCGCCATCAGGGCCTGCTCTACCCCTTCCTGCTTCAGGAGCTTGATGAGCTTCCCGAGCTGGCCCAGGCTGATCCAGTGGGTCTTGCAGCCCAACTCGGCAATACGCGGAAAGGCTTCTTCCTTGATGGCCACCACCACCAGGTCCACGCCCAGGCTGCGGGCCGCCTCGAGCACCAGGAAGGGGAACCGGCCATTGCCGGCAATGAGGCCGTAGCGGGGCCGGTTCTGCAGCACGGCTTGCTCTTGGGAATCTCTCGAGTCCGAGGGACCGCCTGGGGCTCGCTCGTCGCCGGACATTGGATTCATGGACGGCTGTTCCACGGCTCGGGGCGCAAACGGGCCCGAGTACTCCGGGGATCGGGAAGGATCGTCGAGCACTGCCGGCTCACTTGATGATCCCTCGCTCGCTGGTCTGAATGAAATCGATCAGTGCCTGTACTTCCGGGCGGCCGGCGAGTTCCTGCTTGAGTTGATCCAAAGCCTGGGAGGTGTTGAGTCCGGATTGCAGAAGCACCCGATAGGCAGCGCGAATGGTCCTGATGGAATCGGCCGAAAAGCCGCGCCGCTCCAGGCCGATGACGTTGACGCCATAGTTCTTGGCCTCCCTGGCGCTCACCGTCTTGGAATAGGGAAGGACGTCCTTGGTGATGACGGAGTAGCCGCCGACGAATCCGTAGACGCCCACCCTGCAAAACTGGTGAACCCCCGAAAAAGCGCCCACGGTGGCATGGTCGGCGATGGTGACGTGTCCCGCCAGCGTGGCGGCATTGGCCAGCAGCACATGGTCTCCCAGGGAGCAGTCGTGGGCGATGTGGCTGTAGGCCATGACGAAGTTGTGATTCCCGATCGACGTCCGCCCCCCTCCCCCGGTGGTGCCTCGATTGACCGTGACGTACTCTCGAAAGGTATTGTGGTCGCCGATGACCAGTTCGGTTCGCTCCCCCCGGTACTTCAGATCCTGGGGAGGGAACCCGATGGAGCAAAAGGGGAAGAAATGACAGTGGGCCCCGACGCGGGTCGGCCCTTGAATGACCGTGTGGGCATCCACCCGGCAGTGGTCTCCCAGAACCACGTCGTCTTCCAGGATGGCGTAGGGACCGATGGATACCTCTTCGCCCAGGGAGGCCTTGGAGCTCACCACCGCCGTGGGGTGAATGCTCATGGATTCCCTCGGTCCACAATCGTCGACAGGATCTCGGCTTCAGCCACCCGAGCCCCATTCACGAAAGCTTCGCCGCGAAGCTTTCCCAGTCGCGGTTTCAACCGCAGAACCTCCACCACCAGCTCCAGGCGGTCCCCCGGAACCACCGGCCGGCGAAATCGAGCCTTGTCTATGCCGGAGAAGTAGACCAGCTTCCTTTCCCGGTCCGGAATCTCGCGAAGCACCAGCACTGCCGCCACCTGGGCGATGGCCTCGATGATGAGCACGCCCGGCATGACGGGGGTCCCGGGGAAGTGACCGCTGAAGAAGGGTTCGTTCACGGTCACATTCTTGAGGCCGACGATTCTCCTGCCGGGCTCCAGCTCGGTGACGGCATCCACCAGCAGGAATGGATAGCGGTGCGGAATGATCTCCTGTATCTGATTGGAATTCAACAGCATTGGTCTGACCCCGAGTCCAAGATCGCCCAGCCTGGCATAAAAAAGGAATATAGCACAGGCGCCCCGGGACTCCGCATCACAAACCCGGCGCCCATCCCCGGCCGTCCCCCGACCCAAGTGACCCTGGCCGCCGGCAGCGACATCCTCTTCGGGCGCAGCGCCGATGCGGCGGTCCCGCGGGACCCGCCTGCAACTCATCCAAGCGTCGCGCGTCCCCGGCGCCGGGCCAGCAACCGGGACAACTCCGCCATGGCCGGGTGCCGGGTGGAGGCGGCGGAAGGCATACTCTCAAACCGTTCCAGCAATTCCGACTCCGAAAATTGCTGCGGCCAGTCCAGGTTGACCCGGATGCGTCCATCATCCATGTCGATGGCTCCAAGCCCAAACAGATGACCCAGATCCCGACCCATCGCATTGGCGGGAAACTTGAGGCCCTGGTAATGGACAAGGGATTGATTCAGGAAGTCAAGCACGGCAATTGAACCACCGTCCAGCAAGATACCGAGAATCTGCAGTTGCCGTTCCGCCAGAACCCGCCGGCGGGGACTGCGCAGTTGCCCGAACAACGACCTTGCGAATTCCCGGAACAGGGTGCGCCGATGGTTGGCGACAATGTCCGCCGCCACCGCGTTGCACCTCTCGGCCACCCCCTGCAGCCCAAACCGGAGGAAGGGGGTGAGATCGTGTCCTTTGCGCCGGGATTCGGACAGGGCCGCCAGATACTCCTCCTTGCGGTCATAGTAGTAATTGGACAGGCTGACCATCACCACGTTGTTGACTCCGGCCCGACGCAGCATGAACGCTTCCAGCGCCCGGGCGGTACGCCCGTTGCCGTCGCCGAAGGGATGCATGGCGCCGATATGGTAGTGGGCCGCCATGGCCTGGATAACGCGGTCGTGCCCTTGGAACTCCCTGGCCATTGCGCTGCCGAGAGCGTCAAAAGCGGCGCGGCAACTGCGACCGCCTTCAACCCCGCGACAGATCGGAGCCCCAAAGGTAACGTTCCATCCGTCGGGGCGCAGTCCACCGGGCTGACAGTGGTCATCATCGCAGCCGGTCACGATGCGCCGGTGAACGTTCAGGATGAACTCAGGGGTCACCGGCTGCTCATGGGATTGCGAGCGCAGCCAGCGGTAGGCGGCGTTAGCGGACCGCAACTGATTCTGGGAGCGGGTGAAATCGGAACGGGCGGAAGCATCGGGAGCCAGAGCTTCTTCCTGTTCCCGTTGGGTGAACTCAGCGCCTTCGATGCGCGAGGTGCCGGCTGCTTCCAACCGCAACTGCTCCTCGTGGACCTGCTCGATCCATTGAGGCAGGTAAGGCATCCGATTCAGAACGCCGGCGGCGGTCTTGGCCTGGATCAGCAGGTCCAATAGCGCCGCGGCATCGTAGCGAATCCACTGCCGGGGAACGACATAGCGACTGACACTCTCAGGAGCCATTTAGAACTCATTTTAGTTTCATTTTTCGTTTATTTCAAGTTCAGTTCTCTTTATATCATTGTATTTACATACTATTAGATCCTAACAATGTAGCTTCAGATGTATTTCATTTCCAATTCATTTCGAGACCGTTCGAGTTTCGTTCCCGGGTCGATTCCGTGTAGCAGGCACACTGGCCTGCACCTGGAATCGGGAAATGAGAAGCTCGAGGTCCGGCCTCGAACCCTGTGATGCCGAAGGAAATTGAGCGTCGGCCTGCCGGGGGCGGCGGAACTTGGGGAACCGGCAGCCCCCGTGGCGCTCAGCAGGCCGTCAGCCAGTGGCGGTACTGGGGCAGCTCCCCCCGGGTGACTTGCAGGTAGGTGTTGCGGATGGCCAGGGTCAGCTCGCCGGCCTTCCCGTTCCCCAGGGGAAAGCGGTCGATCGACAGGATGGGGGCCACCTCCAGGCCGCTGCCGCAGACGAAGGCTTCGTCGGCCACGTAGAACTCGGTGCGGTCGACCTCCCGCTCGATCACCTCCACCCCGTGCACCTCTCGAAAAAGCTGCATCAGGGTGGCCCGGGTGATGCTCTCCAGGATGTCGCTGCTGACGGTCGGTGTCACCACCTGCCCGCCCCGGCAGAGGAAGACGCAGCCCCTGGGCTCCTCGGCGACCTTGCCGGCCGCGTTGAGCAGCAGGGCGCTGTCATATCCGTCCAGTCGGGCCTGCAGCAACGAGAGGCGGGCGTTCTGGTAGTTGGCGGCGCACTTGACTCTCGGGGGAATGGAGTTGTCGGAGGTTCGCTGCCAGGAGCTGATGCAGGCGTGGATTCCCAACTCCTTTCCCTCGAACCATCCCCCCTTGGGAGTCACGATGACGGCGTGGCTGACCGGACCGGTCACGAAGGCCTCGCCCGGTCCGTCCACGTAGACCATCTGCCTGATGTGGGAGGTGGCCTGCACCCGGTTGGACCGCAGCGCGCGCACCACGGCGGCGCTGTAGTCGCGTGCGGTCAAGGGCGTATCCATCCGCATGACCCGGACCGATTGCTCCAGGCGCCTGGAATGGTCATCCAGCCGGAAGACGTTCAGTTGCCGGGTCTGCTCGTTCCAGTAGGCCCGGAGCCCCTCAAAAACCATGGCCCCATATTTGAAGGCCACGGTGTCCAGGGGAATTACCGCCTCGCCGGCCGCCACCAGGCGGTCGTTCAGCAGCACCTTGGGAGTGGAAGATGGGTCCATGGAAGGATGCCTTGGGGATTGCCGATCCAGGGCCGGGGGCGGCAGCCGGCGCCGCCTCCGCCCTCGGGCGCCTTCAGATCAGCTCCTTGATGGGGACCCCGGTGGCGTCACCGATGGAGTTGGCGATCTTGACCGGCCGTCCGATGGGGGTCATGTAGGTCTTTTCCCAGTCGATGCCCAGGGCCTTGTAGAGGGTGGCGAACAGATCCCCGATGGTGACCTGCCGATCGGCGACATAGCCTCCCCGTTCGTCGCTGGCGCCCACCGTCCGGCCTCCGGCAATGCCGCCGCCGCCCAGCACCACCGACCAGCACTGGGGCCAGTGATCGCGCCCGTTTCCGGGGTTCACCTGGGGGCCCCGGCCGAACTCTCCCATGGCGATCACCAGGGTGGTCGCGAGCAGCCCGCGCTGGTCCAGGTCCTCCAGCAGGGCCGAGAAAGTCTGATCGAAGGGTGGAACCAGGATGTCGCGGTGCCGCCGGTCGTTGTCACCGTGAGTGTCCCACTCGTTGTACTTGTACCCGGCAGCCGTCACGAAGCGGCTCCCCGCCTCCACCAGGCGCCGGGCCAGCAGGGCGCTCTGGCCGAATCCGTGCAGTCCGTAGGTCTCCCTGGTCTTGACGGACTCCCTGGAGAGATCGAAGGCGTCCTTGACCGCGGGGTTCAACACCATCTTGAGGGCCTGTTGGGTGAAGGTGTCCATGCGCCCCGATTCGGCCTTCTGCACCTTGTCGCGGTAGACCTTCTCCACCACTTTCCGGAAGGAGAGCCGATCCTGGAGGCGCTCGGGGGTGATCGACTTGGGCAGCCGCAGGTCGGGAACCTCGAAGTCGGGTTGACTGGGGTCGGGGAGCACCATGGGGTCGTACTGGTTGCCGACGAAGGCGGCCCCGAAATGGTCGATGAAAAAGGTGTCGTTGCCGGTGTCGGGCTGCAGGACGTAGGGCGGCAGATTGTTCCTCGGACCCAATTCCTTGGCCACGATCGAGCCCAGGCTGGGAAAGCGCATGGCCGGATTGGGCAGGTGTCCGGTGGCCGCGTAGTGGGTGGCCTGGGGGTGGTTGTTCTCCAGGGTGTGGAGGGAACGGATGATGGCCAGCTTGTCCATGTGCCTGGCGGTCTTGGGCAGCAGCTCGGAGACCTGAATGCCGGCCACGTTGGTGGCGATGGGCCTGAACGAGCTGTTGGGCTTGGGGTCCCACATATCGACCTGGCTGGGCCCTCCCTCCAGCCACAACAGGATGCAGGCCTGGGCCTTGCCGACGCCCGCCGCCGGGGTGCCGCCCAGGGCCTGCTGAAGCCTCAGGAACTGGCTCAGGCTCACGCCCAGCAGACTCAGGGATCCCACCCGCAGGAAATCCCGCCGCCGCAGAATCGGGTCGTCACTCGCCAGACACCCTACGTTTCGCATGGGTGCAACCTCCTCCGCATTCCGGTCTTTTTTGTCCCGGGTCCCGCGCCGGCACAGCCGCACAGGCCAGTCGACCGGAAACGCTCAATGGTTATGGTAAAACTCCGGGGAATTCAGCAACCCCCACAACAGGTCCTCCAGGGCCTGGCGGCGTGAAGGGTGCCGGGCGACCATGGCTTCCAGTTGTTCCCGTTCTTCCTCCCCGGGAAAGCGCACCAGCGCTCTCAGATAGAGTTCCTCGATGATCTCCCGGTCCGAACCGTTCCCACCGATCAAGCGATCGATGATGCCCCCCTCCCGGGCCAGGTGCTCGGTAAAGGTCGTCCCGGCCAGACTGTGCAGGGCCCGGCTCAGGTTGGGACGCGGCCGCTTCTCCGGAAGCATGGACCGGGGAGCCTTGCCATAGTTGTCCAGAATCCGGGAGCGGAAGACGTCGGGCAGCTTGACGTTGATGGCCCGGGTGCCGGGCGGCAGCCTGCCCTCGCCGTCGCCGTAGCTCTCCTGCTCCAGGATGAGGGGAACCCCGGTCACCGTGGCGATGGCGTCGAAGAGCACCTCGGCGTCCAGGGCCCGCGGCAGCGCGTGAGAGTAGTGGGTGCGGTCCTCCCGGTTGGTCCGGTTGGGCCGGCTGCCGAGCTGGTAGGTCCTGGAGCCGACGATGGTCCGGATCATGCGGCGAAGGTCATGGTCGTGTTCCCGGAAGTCCTGCGCCAGGGCCGCCAGCAGCCTGGGATGGGTGGGGGGATTGGCCGCGCGGAAGTCGTCCACCGGCTCCACGATGCCTCGCCCGAAGAAATAGCTCCATATCCGGTTGACCGCCGCCTCGGCGAAATAGGGATGGGCGGTGATCCACCCGGCCAGCTTGACCCGCGGGTCGGCCCGGTCCGCCTCCGGCAGCAGGGAGCCGTTCAGGAAGGCCGGAAACACCTCCTCCCGGGTTCGTGGGTGGAGCACCTTCCGGCTCCTGCCCTTGACGAACAGGTCCACCTCCTGGCCGGTCGGGTCCTCGAAGATGACCGTGCCCACCTCCTCCCCCCGGCCTCCCACCAGGTTCATGCGCCCGAAGAATGCGGCCAGCC
>JAPOZE010000631.1:0-3679 GCA_026706225.1 Acidobacteriota bacterium | reverse complement strand
TCTTCGGCCATCTTGTTTTGCGGATAGCGCACCTCCCCATTGGGCAGGAAGTGCCGGGAAGGCGCGCTGTAGCCCAGGGCGGCGATGCGCTCGCGGGCCACCCGGTCGTAAGGGGTGTTGCCGGCCACGTGGCCGCGAATCCACTCCCAGTAGGCCTCGGCCCACTGCAGGTTGATGCCGTTCTCGAAGAGAGCCACCCGGAACAACTGGGACAACCGATAGGTCCAGTAGTCCACGAACTCGGGGGTCTGGAGGAGCGTATCGACCAGATTCTCCCTCTTGCCGGGGTCGGTGCTCCCCAGAAACTCCCGGGTCCTTCGGGGCGGGGGCAGCGTGCCGGTCAAGTCCAGGCACACCCGCCGCAGGAATTCCGCGTCGCCGGAAAGCTCGGAGGGGATCCGATGCAGCCGGCTCAGCTTGTGGAACACCAGGCGGTCGATGAAGTTGCGGGCGGGAACGCCGGGATATCGGGCCAGGGTCTCCCGGATGACGCTGACCCGGGCGGTGGTGGAATGGCCGGCCGTACGCACGGTCACGAAGGTCTCCCCGGGACGCAATCCCCGCAGCCGGCCTTCCGGTCCGACCTCGGCCACGTCGCTGTTGTCGGACAGGTAGCGCACCTGGCCGGTGAGGTCCCGGCGGGTCCCGTTCTCGAGCAGGGCGCTGACCAGCAGTTGCTGCCCGCCTCCCACTTCCAGCACGGCCTCGGCCGGGTAGACCTCGATGGTCCGGACCCCGGGGCTGGAGGCCGCCTCCGGCCCGAAAGGCGCTCCCTCCCGCACCCACCGCAGCAGCGTCTCGTAGTCTTCCGATTCCGGCGGCAACTGCAGTCCACCCTGATGGGGCTCGGCCAAAGCCGGCTTCCTCAGCAGCAGGCTCTTTTCGGGTTCTTCCCGATCGATTCGCGGAATCTCGGTCCCGGGATCGGGCGACAGGACCTGGTAGGTCCCCCCCTTGACGATCCAGCGGTAGTCCTCCTCCGGGTAGATGCCGTAGAGAGACAGCTTGAATCCTCCCCTCCCCTTCACCCCTCCATGGCAATGGGTGTCGTTGCAGCCCCGGCGGGTCAATATCCTTTCGACGTCCCAGGCGAAGCTCAGGGGCGGACGGCGCCCTCCGTCCCTGACCCGGAGCCGCAGGGTGGCCGACCGGGTCCCCAGGCGAGCCGTCAAATCGGTGACGCCCTCGGCCAGGGCCTCGACCCTCCCCCCGGGAGAGACCGCCGCCACGCCGGCATCGGAGAATTCCCACCGGATGAGCGAGGTCACGTCCCGCTCCAACCGGTCGCTGTAGCTGCCCATCACCAGGAGCTGGCGGGTGGCCCCCGCCCCCTCCAGCTCCACCGCCTCGGGCACGATCCGGACCGACAGCAACTCCGGTTCGGAAGGTTCGGCCCCGAGCGCGATGGATCCGGCTGCGACCAGGGTCCCCAACCACAGGACAGAACTGTAGATTGGCTTCATTTGAAGGTCACTCTCCCAACACCATCACCAACAGTTCTCCGGCTGCGATCGCCTCACCCACCTTGCCTCCGACCACGGGACGGGCGCTGAGTCGGACCCGCGCCGGCATGCGGGTGGAGGGCGCCCCGGGCGCCGCCGCCAGCAGCACGGTGGTGGTCTGGTTCCTGGGCACGAACCGCTCCTTGTGAATTTCGGGAAGGGGGGGCTCCTTGTGGGGCTCGACCTCGGCGCCCGGCAGAAACTGTACCCGGCTGGGCAGGCCGCCGGCGCTGAAGAGGATGTCGCCGCCGAAGCCTTCCTCCTGATCGGAGAGGATGGTGACTTTTTGGGCTTGCCCCGGCCGCAGGTTCACCACCTCCGGCGTGGCCTCGATCCGGCCCACGTGGGGAACCTGGGGCCGCAGCAGCAGGCGGTAGCGGAAAGCCGGCTCCCCCGATCGAGGGGTGATGTCGCGCACCTGCAGCTTGTAGAGACCCGCCCTGTCGAAGGCATAGAGGGTCTTGGCCTGGATGAGCCGCACCCAGTCGTCGCCGTCACCCGCGATCTTTCTGAAATAGTTGGTCAACACCTCCCGGCCGTCCGCATCCAGCACGGCCACCCTGGGATTGAATCGGGGCGGGGCGGCCACGGGCGTCTCCAGCTCCAGGGCCAGAGAGGTGCCGGCCTCCACTTCGAACCGGAACCAGTCCACGTCTCCGGGACTCTGGATGGCACCTTCCAGCAGTTGAGGCGGAAGAATCGGGGCGGCCTGCTCCGGCAGGTCGTTGGGCTCCGCTTCGCTCAGCAATCCGCTCCCGGCGCCTTTGGCAGACGCCGCTCTCTCGGGTGAAACGCCCGAGCCGGAGGATGGGCCGGTCGAGCCTGCGCCGGCCACGGCTTGCGGGCTTCCGTTCTCGCGGGCCTTCTCGGCCGGGACGGTTCGCGATTCCAGCCAGTCCAGCCGGGACGGGTCCAGCTTTCGACGAAACGGCTGCTCGATTTCCGCAAGGGCCGATGGAGGGATGAGCGCAACCTCCGGCGCGCCGGGGCCGGCCTGCGCGGAAGTCGCCACCCGAAGCTGGTAGAAGAAATCGGGGCCTCCCACGCCCAGGTTGGAACTGACCTCAACCAGGTAGCGCCCGGAGTCCCGGCACAGGTGGGTGATTCGGGACCGCGGAGAAAACAGCAGCCTCTGGGGCCGCTCCGGGTCGAACCAACTGCCCCTTTCCTTGTAGAGCGTCAGGCGAACCCCGTCGAACTTGGTGACGGTGGTGTTGGAGAGGGCCTGGATGACCAGCCTGTCGCCGCTTGAAGCCTCGAAGGAGTAGAAGTCGACCTCGCCGTGCCGGCTCAGCCTGCCGTTGAGCAGGGTCGGGATCTCGACGGACTGGGCTTGGGCCGGACGACCATGCGGCCCGGGATCCTCCAGGCTGACCGCCTCGTCCACCACCACCATCCCCAGGGCGTTGGAAACCCCTGCCGGAGTGACCAACCGGAGCTCGTGCTTCCCCAGCGGCACTTCCGATGCCACCTGAATCCGCAATGACACCCTCTGCCCCTGAACCCACAGCTTCTGGGCCCGCAGGTTTTTCTTCTCCTGGAACTGCATGCCCTCGATCCGGGCGACCTGGCCGCTCAGTCCTCCCGTCCCGAACCACACGCCGTAACATTTTTCCAGGTCCTTGCCCCGGACTTCCAAGTCGAGTACCCTTCCCCGCTGTACACTGACCGGAAACAGGGAGCGCAACTCCGGCGCCCCAGGCTCCGCGGGCGGCGCCTCAGCGGCCCGCGCGCCTCGATCGGGCGCCAAAGCGAAACAGAGCACCCACCCCGACAGAGCACCCACCCACTTTCGGGCGTTCCAGGAATTGTTGGACGTGCGGTTGGCCAAGGATGGACGGCGGGGGAGTACAAGCACCGGCAGCTCCCAGTCAGCGCATTGGGCGGGAAACACAGCCTATAATTTACCTTGAGGCTCCGCCGGGGGTCAAGGAGAGCGCCCGTGCACCTGCAAGAGTTCCTGGAAACGTTGGCCAACCTGGTCTGGGGCCCCCCGATGCTGGCCTTGACCGTGGGCACGGGCCTGTTTCTGACCGTCCGGTTGCGGGGACTTCAGTTCCGAAGGCTCTGGTCCTCCCTCTACCTGGCCCTGGTGACCCGCAGGGAGAGCGGAGCCCAAGGCGACGTCACCCACTTCCAGGCCCTGATGACCGCCCTGTCGGCCACGGTGGGCACCG
>JAPOZE010000010.1 GCA_026706225.1 Acidobacteriota bacterium | reverse complement strand
GTATACCGCAAGGTCGGCCCGGCCCGGGTATTTACCCGGGAGACCGATGCCATTGCCGCCATCAAGAGCCGGGAAGGGGACCGGGTCAAGCCGGGGGACGTCCTGGTCTTGATCTGTCGCGGCCCGGCCGGATCGGGAATGGAGGAAATTTACCAGATCACTTCCGCCCTGAAGCACCTCTCCTTCGGCAAGCACATCGCGGTGGTGACCGACGCCCGCTTTTCGGGAGTCTCCACCGGCGCCTGCATCGGCCATGTCGGCCCGGAGGCCCTGGCCGGGGGCCCGATCGGCAAGGTCAGAGACGGCGACATCATTCAAATCGTCATCGATCGAAACCGGTTGGAGGGAAGTGTCGACCTGGTGGGTTGCGAGGGGAAAGTGCTCGGAGCGGAGGCCGGAGGCAAAATTCTGGCAGCGCGGCCGGCGCCAACCCACCTCTCCCACGACAGCCGGCTTCCCGGTGATTCGCGTCTCTGGGCGGCCCTGCAGCAGGTGAGCGGGGGAACCTGGGGCGGCTGTGTCTTCGATGTGGAGACCATTATCAAGACCCTGGAGGCCGGCACCCGGGCACAGGAAAACCACGGCTGATTCCGGTGCGGAAACCTGATAGAATAAGCTCCCTGAGCAGTTTGGAGAAAACGCCATTTCGCCTTGAACCAGTGACGCCTTCCTTGACCGCCGCGGGCAGGGAGAACCCTGAATGAAAGCTTCCAACCATCTTTGGAAAGAACAGCTTGCCGGCAAAATCGCTGAGCCCCTGAACCGGGAAATCGATATCTTCGAAACCGAGATCGATTTGCGGCGACAGGGGAAGGTGGACGAGCGGGTCTTCGCGGAAACCCGGCTGCGTCGCGGGGTTTACGGACAGCGGTACGACAACGGCCAACGGCACGACGGAAAAGTGGCCAGGACCCTTGAGTACCCCACCTCCAATCCGACCAAAGGCCCCAATACCGTCTGGGATGCTCCAGGAATGCAGCGAATCAAGATCCCCTACGGAGGACTCAACGCCGCTCAGCTCGAGGTGATGGCCGAACTGGCCGAGGAGTACTCCGACGGTATCGCCCATGTCACCACCCGGCAGGACTTCCAGCTACACTTCGTGCACATGGAGGACACTCCGACTCTGATGCGCCGTTTGGCGGCAGTTGGAATCACCACTCGCGAGGCTTGCGGCAACTCGGTGCGCAATGTCACCGCCTGTCCCTTTTCGGGAGTCTGCCCGGACGAGGCTTTCGACGTGACTCCTTATGCCAAGGCGCTGTCCCGATTCCTGCTGGGCCATCCCGACTGCCAGAATTTCGGCAGAAAGTTCAAACCGGCTCTCAGCGGATGCAGCCAGCACGCCTGCGGACTCACCAGCATGCACGATCTGGGCGCCATTGCCGTGACACGACGGGAGAACGGCGTCGAAGCGCGCGGATTCGAATTGTATGTCGGCGGCGGATTGGGGGCCGTTCCTTACCAGGCCAAACTCTTCGATGAGTTCCTTCTCTCGGAGCAACTGCTGCCGACCGCACAGGCCATCGCCCGCGTGTTTGCACGACTGGGCGAAAAGAAGAATCGAGCCAGAGCCCGAATCAAGTTCCTGGTGCACGACCTGGGCATCGAGAAGTTCAAGGCCCTGGTCCTGGAGGAGCGCGACCGCCTTCCCCGGGACCCCCGATGGAAGCAATATCTCGATGAGGCACTGGCGGCTTCCGGGGAAGAATCGCCCACGGCGGACGACAACCTGTCCGAGTCGGGTTCACCCGAATTCCAGCAGTGGTTGAAGACCAACGTGCGGCCGCAAAAACAGACGGGCTTCGTGGTTGCCACCGTCAGCCTCCCCTTGGGGGATATCAGCTCCGATCAGCTTCGCGCCCTGGCGGACATCGCCCGCCGATTCACTCCGGATACGGTGCGCACGACCGTGGAACAAAACATCGTCCTGCGGTGGGTGCGTGAAAGCGATCTTGCCGAACTGTTCCAGGCCCTGGAATCGGCCCAACTGGCCCGGCCCGGTGCAAGCAACATCGTCGATGTGGTGGCCTGCCCCGGAACCGATACCTGCAAGCTGGGGATTTCTTCTTCGAGAGGCCTGGCTGCCGAGCTTCAGCGCCGGCTGGCCGACAAGGGCGCGGAGATGGATCAGGCCATCCAGGATCTGCACATCAAGGTGAGCGGCTGCTTCAACAGTTGCGGACAGCATCACGTAGCGGATATGGGGTTTTATGGGGTGAGCCGGAAGGTCGGTGGTTTCGCGGTGCCCCATTTCCAGGTGGTGCTGGGAGGCCGGTGGGACCAAAATGCAGGTTCCTACGGTCTCCCCATCGTGGCCATTCCCTCCAAGAATGTTCCCGAGGTGGTTTCCCGTCTGGGAGAGAGCTACGTCAGGGATCGCAACCAGGGAGAGAGCTTCCAGGATTTTGTCAAGCGCACCGGAAAGCTGCAGGTTCGCAAGCTGTTGGAGGATCTGGCCAAGGTTCCCGGATACGAAGCCGACAGTTCCTACTTCAGCGATTGGGGAGATCCCAGAGAATACAGCATCAGCGACATCGGGAAAGGCGAGTGCGCCGGCGAGGTGGTCAGCGCGGTGGAGTTCGACCTGGCGGCGGCAGAACGCCAGGTCTTCGAGGCTCAGGTATTCGGCGAGGGGGGAGACTTCCAGAAGGCGGGTGAGACCGCCTACGGAGCCATGCTCCATGCAGCCAGGGGACTGATCAAGATCGAGTTCCTGGATGTGTCCGATGATCGGGACGAAATCGTGAAACAGTTCCGAATCCGATATTTCGACACTCGGAAGATCTTCGATCCCTTTGCCGGTCCCAAGTTTGCCAACTATCTCTTCGCCGCACATCGAAGTTCGGGGAACGGCTACACGCCGGAATCTTCCAGACGGCTGATCGAGGAAGCCCACCTCTTTATCGAGGCCTGCCACGGTTGTTTCAACCGCATGGGCCTTACCGCCAGCGCCGCCACGGCTTAAACCATCCGTAATGGAAATCCAACACGTCAACTTGAAGCTGCACCTCGAGCACTCGGGCGCGGTTGACCTGGAACCCTTGATCCCGATCTTTCACGACTGGGTGAGGGAGCAGAGTTGCGAGGAAACCCTGGTGGATGTGGCCGACTACCGTCACGTACCCGCCGGGCCCGGCATTCTGCTGGTGGGGCACGAAGCCGATTTCAGCCTCGACTGGAGCGACAATCGTCTGGGCGTTCGCTACAACCGCAAGGCCAGGCTGGAAGGCGCAAACCATGACCGCTTCCGCCAGGCCTTGCGGGCGGTGCTGACGACCTGCAGCAAATTGGAAGAGGATGGACGCCTGGAAGGAAAGCTGGGCTTCGAGAGCCGGGCATTCGAGCTTGGCGTCAACGATCGACTGCTGGCTCCCAACAACCCGGAGACCTACGCTTCGCTGAGCCCCGAGATCGGCTCTTTTTGCGATGGGCTGTTGGGCCGGAACAACTACTCGGTGACCCACCGGGACGACCCGCGCGGCCGTTTCTCAGTGCTGGTGGAAACGCCTTGCCCCATGGACCGCTCCGGCTTGCTGAAGGCCCTGTCGTCGTAGCGCCGTCAATTCACTGAGTCCCGCTCCCCAACTCCCTGGCAGCCTCGGCGATCACCGCCTCCAATCCATCCAGGGAGTCGTTGTTCCGGCTCTTGTAGAGACTCTCCAACTGCGCCCTGGCAGACTCGACCACCTGAGCAGGGGCGTCGTCCTGCAACACGATCACCTTGGCCAGGGCGGTGATGGCCTTGTCGCTCCAGGAAACCAACTGAGCCTCCTTTTCCTCCTTGGCCGCGGTGTCGGGGTTTTCCTTCGGGTCCCATCCAGCCAGCTCCTGGCTGACCGCCAGCGCCTGGTAGTAATAGGCGATCCCCAACCGGTAGAAGTCGACACTCTCCCCTCTGGCCAACGAGGTCGCTTTCTCATATTCCTCGATGGAGCTCGGATAGTCCTTGCGGTTGAAGTGAATCAGACCCAGGGCGGAGTGAACCCGGGCCGGGAGGTCCGTTTTTTGCCGGACCCATTGGGCCGGGGTCATGGCTGACGGTTTCGGTCCGCCGACAATGGCTTCAACCCGACGCTGCAGCCGGTGAGCGATTTCGAGGGCTCTGTCCAATTGCCGGGCGCGGCCCGTCTCATCCTCGGGCAGGAACCTGGGAAGCACCATCGAAAGCGTGAGGAGGGTGGGCAAATGGCTGGACTCCACCGCCAGCAGCCTCTCGGCCGCCTCGATGGTCTTACCAGGATCGTTGAGCTGCTGGTAACCTCGGATCATCCGCTGAAGAATGAAAATCTTGGGCGCCTTGCCGGCCTCGGGAAACTCTTGCAGCGCCTTCTCTCCCGCTGCAACCACCCTCTCATGGTTGCCCAACGCGTCATTGGCCTGAATCTCCAATTGATAGGCGCCGAGGAGGTAGTCGGACTCGGGAAAGTCGGCGATGAACTTTCCGGCCAGCATCGCCTTTCGGCGCATATCCTTCTCGTTGTAAAGCTGGGTGTAGGCGTCGAATTCCGCTCTGGTCTTGGGCCGGGGAGCATCCTTCTTCTGCTGGGCGAGAGTGGAAGCAGAGACAACCAATACCAGCAGCAGCACAAGCAGCACCGGTTGGGCGAGATCCTTCAGACGACCGATCCTGCTCGGGAGCTTTGCCATGTTTCCCCTCCTTGGGGACGACCGCACTCAGTTTGCGAGGCTCTGCGTCAGGACGTTGTCGATGAGAGCTGCCATGACGGCCGTCGAGGGCTCGGGTCTACGGCATCCAGCTTCGGGAAGGTTTTAACCCAATTTTCGCCCCTTTGCAAGAGTGGGATGTGTCCTGCCGGACAACCGCCGGATGGGTTCCGGCAGGCGGGACATGGGGTATACTGGCCAATGGTCGGTCCGCGCCATCTTCCGCTCGGTAGGTGTTTCCGGTGAATCCCTTTGTGCTCCATCTGGAATGCAGCGCCTGCGCCAAAATCCATTCGCCGCGGCAACTGATCAACCTGTGTCCCTGCGGGAACCCCCTGTTGGTCCGCTATGACCTGCCGGCAGTCCGAGCGCAGCTTCCCCGGAAGCTCCAGGGAAATCGACCTCATACGATGTGGAGGTACCGGGAACTGTTGCCTCCGGGAAATTCGCAGGCCACCATCAGCCTGGGCGAGGGAGGCACTCCGCTGGTCGATGCCGGCAGACTGGCTTCCAGCCTTGGCTTGTCCCGACTCTGGATCAAGGACGAGGGCACCAATCCCACGGGTTCGTTCAAAGCCCGGGGGCTATCGGCGGCGGTAACCATGGCCAGGGCCCTGGGTGCTGAAAGGCTGGCCATTCCGTCGGCGGGAAACGCCGGTGGAGCACTGGCGGCCTACGCCGCCCATGCCGGGCTGCAAGCCCACGTCTTCATGCCGCGTGACGTCCCACCCGCCAACCGCATCGAGTGCGAAACCCTGGGAGCCCGGGTCCACTTGGTGGATGGTCTCATCACCGATTGCGGCCGCCTGGTGTCCCAGGGATCCACAGCCAACGGCTGGTTCGACGTCGCCACCCTGAAGGAACCCTACCGGATCGAAGGCAAAAAGACGCTGGGCCTGGAACTGGCCGAGCAGCTCCAGTGGCGCCTCCCGGACGTCATCATCTATCCCACCGGAGGAGGCACGGGCCTGGTGGGAATGTGGAAGGCCTTCGATGAGTTGCGGCAACTGGGCTGGATCAGCTCCAAGCAACCCAAGATGGTAAGCGTTCAGGCGGTCGGATGTGCTCCGGTGGTTGAGGCGTTCGAACAAGGCAGGTCGAGATGCCAGCCCTGGTCTCCCGCGAGTACCATGGCGGCCGGCTTGAGGGTGCCGCGAGCCATCGGCGATTTCCTGATCCTGAAGATCCTGCGCCAAAGCGGCGGTACGGCGGTAGCGGTGACCGATGAAGCCATGTTGGCCGAGGCCAAAGCCATGGGGCGATCGGAGGGTCTGTTTGTCTGTCCGGAAGGCGGCGCCACCCTTGCCGCCTTGAAGAAGCTGATCCGATCCGGTTTTGTGCGTCCTTCCGACGAAGTTGTCCTCTTCAACACCGGATCGGGGTTGAAGTACCTGCATCTGTTCGAGACTTGACAGTTCCTGCCCCTGCGGCCGCGATTGCCAAGCCGTGACTCACCTGGAAGGTATTCCATGACCGATCGACTTTACTATTCGGACAGCTATCTGACCGAGTTCGACGCCCGCGTTCTTCAGGGGAAACAGGCAGGAAAGTTTTTTGAAGTAAGGCTGGATCGAACGGCCTTCTATCCCACCTCCGGCGGTCAGCCCCATGACCTGGGCTCCATAGAGGGACATCGGGTGGCTGAAGTGGTAGATGGACCCGATGGGACCATCATCCATCGACTGGAACACCCTCTGCCCCCGGGCAGGGTCCGCTGCCGGGTCCATTGGCCGAGACGTTTCGACCACATGCAGCAGCACACGGGCCAGCACATCCTTTCGCAGTCCTTTGTCCGAGTCGCTTCCCTTGCCACCGTTGGCTTTCACCTCAGCGCGGAATATTCCACCATCGATCTCGCGGCGGCCGAGGTGGACCCGGATGCCGTGCGCTCGGCCGAGGATCTGGCCAACTCGATCGTCTTCCGGAACCGGGGCGTCACTTCAAAGCTGGTGCCCCCGGATGAGGCTGCCGGGCTCCACTTGCGCAAACCAAGCCAGCGGGAAGGAATCCTGCGAGTGGTCACCATCGAGGACTTCGACGTTTCCGCCTGCGGCGGCACCCACGTAGGACAAACCGGAGAAATCGGCGGAATATTCCTCAATCGGGTTGAGCGGGTGAACCGCCGGACTCGTGTTGAATTCGTGTGCGGGGGGCGTGCGCTCCGCTCCTATCGCCGGCGTTGGGGAGACCTGGATCGAATCGCCAAGGGACTCTCGGTGGCCCCTCAGGATGTCCCCGACCGAGTGGAAAGGCAGACCCGGGAAATGAAGACCCTGCGCAAGCGCTTGAAGGCCAAGGACGAATGGCTGGCCGAACTGCTGGCGCAAGACCTTTTCGACCAGGCACCCTCCAAGGAGGGAGTCCGAATCGTGAAGCATCGCTTCGAGGGGGAGGAGAGAGGATTTCTTACCCTGTTGGCCCAACGCCTTCTGGCTCGCGGTCTTTGCTGGGTTCTGCTGGGCAACGGCGGAGAGCAAGCCCAACTGCTCCTGGCCCGGAGCGAGTCTCTTTCCGGCGACCTTCGCCCGATTATGAAAGAGTGCAGCCTCATGATATCGGGAAGGGGCGGAGGCTCGCCTGCCTTGACTCAGGGCGGCGGGAGAGACGCCAGCCAACTCCCCAACGCCCTGGATTGCGCGGCGCGACGAGTACTGGCTCTGGCGAATGGCTGAGCCAACACCCATGCAGCGAGTGGTTGCGGCACCACCCCCAAGCCTGTTCTGCTATAATTGTCGGCCCGCTGGCAGGAAATGAACCGCATGGATCTGGACCCCACCCTACTCCAAGAGATCGCCAAGGAATCCGGAGCCTCACCCAAGCAGGTTGCCTCCACTCTGGACTTGCTGGAAAAGCGGTCGGCCATCCCCTTCATCGCCCGGTACCGCAAGGAAGTCACGGGTAACCTGGACGAGCCCAGGATTCGCCGCATCGCGGAAGGCCACGGCCGATATCGCGCGTTGCTGAAGCGACGCCGGGTGATTCTGGCCAGGATTGAAGACCAGGGCAAGCTCACCGAAGAACTACGGGAGCGGATCCTGTCCTGTAACGACAGGATCGGGCTGGAGGATCTTTACTCCCCCTTCAAGCGCAAGGAAAGCACGGAAGCGTCCGCCGCCGGAGAGAAAGGGCTGGAGCCCCTGGCCAAGAAACTGTGGGAGCAGGAAACCGGGGAATTCTCCGTCGAGGCCGTGGCTGACGGGTTTCTCTCGGAGGAGAAGGCCGTTGCCACAAGGGAGGAGGCCATTGAGGGAGCCCTGGCCATCGTGGCCAAGTGGGTCGCGGACGATGCCGCGATTCGAGGCGCACTCAGGGAATTGATGTCGTCGGAAGGGACCTTGGTCTCGAAGGTCGTTGAGGGAAAAGGGGGAGAAAAGACCCGGTACGAAAGCTTCTACGACTTGCGCGAAGCAATCTCCCGGATCCCGTTTCACCGGATGACTGCGCTGCAACGCGGCGCCAAAGAGGGAATCCTGACCCTCGAAATCGAACTCGACGATCAAAAGGCGCTTCGGTTAATCGAGAAAGAGGCGATCCGCCGGAACGCTTCCCCCTGCGCTCCCTTTCTGGACAAAGCCATCCGGGATGCCTGGTTTCGCTCCTTGAAACCCCTCCTCCAGGCCGAAGTCCGATCCAAATTGAAGGAAAAGTCCGACAACGAAGCACTGAAACTGTTTCAAGCCAATCTTGCCAACCTGCTCCTGGCGCCTCCCGTGGGGTTGGTTCCGGTCATGGGAATCGATCCCGGTGCCGGCCCGTCCTGCAGGATCGTGGTCATCGACCAAAACGGAACCTATCGCGAGCACGCCACCTTCGCTCCCGGCTTGCCGCGGAAAAACAGCGATCGGGCCGAGGCCATTCTCTACCGGCTCATACAGCGCCATGGAATCCATGCCATCGCCATCGGCAACGGAGTCGGGTCGCGAGAAACCGAGCGGTTCGTCAAGAGTTTCCTGACCAGGTATCATTCCGGGCACTCCTTCGATCTCTCTCTGGTCCCGGGAAAGTCAGCCCGATCGGAGCCTCCGTCCACGAAGGAAGCGAAAGTCAACGGCCGGACGGCAAGCGAGCCTTCTGCCCCTAAAGGAGACAGCCTCCCGGCAACCGAGTCAGGGGAGAAGACCGACCCTTCCAGGGAAGATTCGCCCTCCGCCTCCGGCGAGAAGGATCCCGGAGCGGTGTCGGACCCGGTCCTGCAGAAAGGCGAAGCGGAACTTGACTCGGGAAGTGTTCCGGTGGACTCATTGTCCGAGGACGACTCGGCAGCGACGGCCTCCCCAGTGGCTGACCATGCGGCGAGTGCCGGCGATGAAAGCAGCCTCCGGAACGGCGAGACGGTGTCCTCAAAGCCGGTAGAGACCGGGACGCCCCTGCCGCCCGAAGCAGCACCGGCTGAGAACGAGCCTCAGCAGGCTTCACAGGATGCGGAAGACCCGGCCCCGACGGCCTCTCCACAGGCCGACGGTGTGGCCGGTGCTTCCGCCGAAAGCAGCCGCCGGAATGGCGAGACGGTGTCCTCAAAACCGGTAGACACGGGGACGCCCCTGCCGCCCGAAGCAGCACCGGCTGAGAACGAGCCTCAGCAGGCTTCACAGGATGCGGACGACTCGGCCCCGACGGCCCCTCCAGTGGCTGACCATGCGGCGAGTGCCGACGATGAAAGCAGCCGCCGGAATGGCGAGACGGTGTCCTCAAAGCCGGTAGACACCGGGACGCCCCTGCCGCCCGAAGCAGCACCGGTTGAGAATGAGCCTCAGCAGGCTTCACAGGATGGACAGCAGTCCCAGAGACAGCCGATCTTCTCCGCCATCGTCCACAAGGGCGGAACGACAGCCTATGCGAACTCGGAGGCGGCCCGAAAGGAATTTCCCAGGCTGGACCTTGGAGTACGTGGAGCCATTTCCATCGCCCGGCGAATGCAGGATCCTTTGTCCGAGTTGGCCAAGATTCAACCCAAGGCCATTGTGGCAGGTCCGGATCCTCACGAGGTCGATCAGAAACGCCTCAAGTGGAAACTCAACGGAACCCTGGAGTCCTGTATCCACCAGGTGGGTGTGGATGTCAACAGGGCGCCGGTGGAAATGCTGGCTCACGTCGCCGGGTTGAACACCTCATTGGCCAAGAGCATCGTCGAGTACCGCCGGCAGCACGGTCCCTTTTCCTCACGCTCTCAACTGTTGAAGGTTCAGGGCTTTACCGACACCAGCTATGAGCAGGCCGCCGGATTCCTGCGGGTTCCCGAAAGCCAACATCCCCTGGACCGAACGGCCGTTCATCCCGAGTGCTACCCCCTGGTGGAGGAGATGGCCGGATCGGTGCAGGTAACCGTGTCCGAACTGATGGACAATCCGGAGAAGCTCAAGGCATTGGATCTGGAAAAATTTTCCACCGATCGATTTGGACTGACGACGCTGCAGGACATCAGGCGGGAACTGAGTCGCCGCGGCCGAGACCGCCGCAAAGCCTTCGTTCCACCCTCGTTTCGCGCGGACGTCAAGGAAGTGTCGGATCTGCAGAAGGGGATGTTGGTCGAGGGTACGGTGAGCAACGTGACCAGCTTCGGAGCCTTCGTGGATATCGGAGTGCAACAGGAAGGGCTCGTGCACATTTCCGAACTCTCCAGCCGGTTTGTGCAGGACGCGAACCAGGCGGTCCACGTGGGCCAGGTGGTCAAGGTGAAGGTTATCGGAGTGGACACCGATACCAACAGGATTTCACTTTCGATCAAGGCCCTCCGGGGCAGGGAAGACTCCAGAAAGCGCAAAAAGAAGAAGCCGCCCAAGACAGCCTCGCGCCTATCCACGCCCAAACCCAGGCATGCATCGACCGACGGAAAGGGCAACCACCAGGAAAAGCGCCGCTCCGGCAAGCCGGAACGGAAGCCTGTACAACGAAAAGGTCGTCAGGGGAAAAAGCGCGTGTCCAACGCGATCAAGACCGCGGCCATCCAGCGCAACCGACCCCAAAAGGCTGAACCCGAAGTTCTCCCGGACACTTCCAATCTTTCCTTTTCAGAGAAAATTCGCCTCCTCCAGGAAAAGTTCAGCGGGATCCGTTAGCCGTTTCCGACTGTGCCCGCGTTTCTTCCGGTGAGCACGCAATTCAGAAGACACTACTGGGCTCCATTCCTCTTGCTTTGGGCGATTCTGCCGGCCGCCTCCGCGGCGGAATCGCCGGCCGGGGGAAGTGCCTCGCCCCTCTTTTACGCCTCCTTTGAAAAGAGGGTTCTGGCCGACCAGGCGGAGGGAGACAGCGCTCCCCTGGGCAACAAGCGGGTGCGCATTGCCAGGGGCGGCCGGCAGGGAAGAGCCCTGTTTCTGGACTGGGGAGCCGTGCTCAGCTTTGCCGCGGCCGAAAACGTCCATGCCGAACAGGGGACCCTGTCCTTTTGGTGGCAACTGGACGAGCCACCCGGGAAGACCCCTTTTTCCATCATTCGGATCAGTACCCGACAGCTTCATTCCCCCCAACACCTCTTCGCTCATCTCTTCTGGACGGGTCAAACGATCAAGTTGAGGCTCTTTGACCGGGACTCTCGAATCCTGGAGACGGAGGCCGGAACCGACGCCGGCGTCGTTGCCGGTCGCTGGATTTTTTTGGCGTTTACCTGGCATGAACTGGAAGGACTGCGCTTTTTCATGGACGGGAGGGAGGTTGGCAACAGCCCGGGGCGATACCATTTCGGCAGGTGGCTGGGCCAGATAGGCATTCACACCCAGGCGCTGACCCCCTATTACCGGAAGAGCAACGAGAGACGGGCCTATGTGGACGAATTCCGCATTTTTGCGGAAGCCTTGAGTCCCGAAGCGATAGCAAACCTGTCTCAGCTCGGCGCCGGTCGTGCCGGCCGGCACCCCTCGGCGAAAAAGGTCGATGCCGGATTGCGATCCAGCCACTGGGCCGAAGGTTTTGGTTGGAACCATTCGGAAGCCACCTTGCCGCTGACCGCCCCGATCTCCGTTCGCCCGGTGAGAATCCTGTCCGCCCGGGACCTCAAGCGGGCCTCGCCGGCAGCCGTGGACGGTTTCTCCGAAAGCTCATGGCCACCGGCCACGCGGGGATACCCGCAAGAGGGAAGGACCTTGCAGCTCGAGCTCCCACAGGAGGAATTCAGCCACCTCAGCCTGCGGGGGAATCTCAAGGGAAGGATCTATGCAAGCGAGGGAAGTCAGCGCAGCCTGCTTTGGGATCTTTCCTCGGACAGGGCGAGTGAAACCGCCAAACCTCTCAATGGGCCCCGGTCCCTGTCTCGGATTGAAGTGGAAAGAACCTCCGGTCAGGTTCGAGAATTCTCTTTGCTGTCCATCCGGGACGCTCCCGTGAACCGGACCGAAAGCACCGAAAGCGGGTGGCTGGCCTTTCGACTGCTGCCCGTGGAACTGGCGGCCGAGCTTCCGGGACAGTCCGCCCGGCAGGTCAGGTCATTCTTCGGGCGACGAACCGATCTGCGCACGGCCTATCTTCCCCGGGATCGGGAGGCCTGGGTGGCTGTCCCCGAAGAAAGCTACAAGGCGCCCTCGGTCCCGCTGGAAACCTCTTCCACCCAAGGCTTTCGACACATTTTTCTGCCCCCCTTCCTCAGTCACACCGTCGTGAAAACCATCCGGCTCCGCCTTGCGGGCACCGGGGAAGGCACCCCGGTGGAGTCAAGAGTGCGGTGGACGGTGAAGGACCCCATTCTTCCCCAGCGGAATCTGCTTTCCCTGGATTTTCTCTGGCCGGCGGAAAATCCGGCTGACATCGAGCTGGATCTCGGCAACTGCTTCGTCCCCGCGGGTCAGCCCCTTTGGATGACCGTGGCCAGTGACCGTATCGAATTCTCCCGGCAGCATTTCGAAAATGCGGAGATCCGGGTGCGAGCCGCCGCGGAGTGGCAATTGCCCGGGGAGCAGGCCCAGCCGACCGAACTGTTCTCCGACCGCTACCTGTTGATCCGCCAGGGTCTGCGCAAGCTGACCCGGCGGTTGGACTGGATGTCCATGGACTTCGCCTCGGCTCGCCGAAATTTCAGCAGCGTTGACGAGACCTTCCGCCTGGTGGAAGGAGTGCTGCAATCCAGGCCCAAGGATCCACTGGGGCTTTCCTTCAAGGGACTGCTCCAACCCGACTCGATTCCGCCGGAATATCGAGAGCCATCCGCCTCGCCTCGCCCCTACCCTCAATGGGCCGTCCAACAGAAGAAACTGGTAGACCACTTCCGGCGCATCGCCCACTGGTGGATCGAGAGTCGGCAACTCCAAAACGGAGCCTTCGGAGGCGGACTCGAGGGAGACACCCGGCTGGCCGCCCATTGGCCGGGGATCGCGCTGATGGATGGCCCGGCTCCCCGGCTGGAGGCGTCCCTGATCTCCCTGGTCGAGGCCCGCATGGGCGACGGAACTCTGGAAAAGGGATTCAACCGCCAGGTCCTGTCCACCCGACAGGCCTACCGGACCGGACTGAACCTGGCTCCGATGCTGGCCCTGCTCGACTACGGCTCCCCCCGCTGGATCGAAATGCTGATGGAGACCTCCCGTCACCTGGATCGCCTCACCGCAGCCAATCGGGCGGGGCACCGCCACTTTCAATCCTCCCGGGTGAGCGCTACCGAATCGATCCGGGAGGGAATCCATGCCCGGGAAGAGGCCAGGAGTCCACTCCTCTGGCACTCGGTGCTGGCGCTGGCCGATTACAATCGCAACCCCAACCTGGTCGATCGGTTGAAGGAGTATGCCGAGGCCAGGCTGGACCACTGGAAGGAAGACCGCTATCCGGAACTGACCCTGGCCATCCATTTTCCCACCGACGAGACCTTGAGCCGGGGACTGCCCGGTCCGACCCTGCTGGACCTGCTCTGGGGAGTCTTTCGGGTGACCGGCGATCCGGCATTCCTGAGGCCCCTGAGCAGGCTGGTGAAGACCGGTCACCTGGACACCGCCCAGACGACCGCGGCGCGGTGGCAACCGTATCTGCCGGAGGCCGCCGGGGTCGGTCCCTTTTTGAAGCTGCTCCCCAGGCTGAACCTCTGGAACCGCCATCTGCACTTCAGAGAGGCGGCGCTGCTCGCCCGCCAATATGCCTATGAGGCAACCGGCCGGAAGGACTATCTGCTCGACTACCAGGCAGCCCTGCTCAAGCACCTGGAACAGAACCGGACTCTCTTCACCGAAGTGGAATTGAGCCCGGCCGGGGTCCATATACCTCACCGGGCCACCCAGCGCGCCCGCCTGGGCGGAATCGCCCATGCCCATCAACAGATTTACGCGGGACACGCGTTGAGCTGGGAAAATACCCGCGGGCAGGTGGCCGCTCTGGTTTCCCGGGCCAAGCCCGACGCTCTGGAAGTTACTGTCTTCAACCTCGGCGAAACCCTGCAGGACGTCCGGATGCGGGTGTGGCAGTTGGAAAACGGCACCTACGAAGTGACTGAAGGCCTGGATCTCAATGACGACGGCCAGGTCGACCTCGGTCTCAACCGCAGGACTCTACGGCTGAAGCGTCACAGTTCCATTCCCGTGACACTACGCGGGGGAAAGTCGACTATCATCAAGGCCGAGCAGAAAGAGAAGGGAACTCCAATTTGGCAGCTTCCCGACCTGGCCCTGGGCCCGCAAGACTTTCGATACGAAGCTGACGAAGATCAGGGGGAAGTGACGCTCCACAACCTGGGTTCGGCCCCGTCGCAACCCTTCAGGCTACAGATCCGGGGAACCAGGGGAAGGGTGATTTTCGAACGCCAGGTCGCTTCGCTGCCGGCGCCCCTGGACCTGCTCCCCAGGACCCTGGTGGTTCCCGTCAGCGGATTGC
Source organism: Acidobacteriota bacterium (assembly GCA_026706225.1). The sequence goes on along the minus strand of JAPOZE010000010.1, from coordinate 3,620 downwards.
GGGCTGCCGGCGACGGTCCAAGGCTGCACTTGCGAATTCTGGCCGGGTCCGAAGTGGAAGAGATCACCACCCGGAACAATTCCCTGTGGGTAAATCTTCCCAGGTGACCCACTGGCCGCCGGTCTTTGCATCCTGCACGCTGGAGGGAAACCAGGAGGACAATGGAAGCCGGCTACCGGATCCTGGACCACCCCGCCGACCTGGGGATCGAAGCCCGTGGCAAGACACTGGCGGAAGCCTTTGAACAGGCGGCCCGCGGGCTCATTTCGGTGATTGTGGACCCGGACTCGGTCCGGCCGGTCGAATCGAGGTCGGTGGTCATTGAGGCAGAAGACCACCAACAACTTCTGGTCCGGTGGTTGACCGAGGTGCTCTACCTGTACGACGGTTTGAAATTTTCCCCGCGAGACTTCAGGATTGGGCGGCTATCACCCCGTCTCCTGGAGGCTCGGGTTCGAGGAGAACCGTTCGATCGACTGCGCCATACCGTCCGGCTGGACGTCAAGGCGATCACCTACCACCAGCTCGAGATCCGACGACGCGGGTCGAGTCACTGGTTGCAGGTGTTCCTGGACATCTAGGCGGCACTGGCGCATGTGGTCCGCAACCGTCCGATATGGCGGGATACGCCGGATAAACTGTCGAAAAAGCCCGTTAGGTTGCGTTCGCCTTTATCGTTCATCCAGTTGACTTTCTCAGGTGCGTGGAGACGAATCGACAACTTCCGTCAATTCTCTGCAGCCGCCCAGGGATCGACAACGTCGACTCCCGTGCCGCTGAAATGCCGCACGTTGCGCGTGACCAGGACTGCACCGAGGGAACGGCATATGGCCGCGATCCGGCAGTCGGCCTCGGCGATCGACCGACCCGCTTGGCGGCGCTCGGCCGCGATCTCCGCGTAGGCTCGGGCTGCTGTGCTGTCGAACGGGAGAATTCGCTCTCTGAAACCCTGGTCGAGCCAACGGGTCATGGCGGCTTCCAGCGCGTTTCGTCGCTTGCCTGCTGGCATGATCGCGACGCCGTAGCGCAATTCCGCTTCGCTCACCGCAGTGAGGTACATTTCCTGTGCGTCGCGTTCGGCAATCCAGGCCGCCACGGCGGGCGTCGGCTCCGGACGCATGAGTTCGGACGCCACATTCGTGTCTATGGCGAACATGTCAGCGGCTCAGGAGAAATCGGGAGGCTCGCGCAACGGGCCACGCGGGGGAAGTTCGAGTTCAACGCCGCCAAGGTGCGCAAAGCACTCCCGGGTGAACTTCGCTAGATTCCGGGGGCCGGTTCGCCCACCATTCACGGCGTCGCGCAGGATGATTCGCACCTCTTCCTCCATCGAACGGTGATGCTCGGCGGCGCGCACGCGAAGCCGCGTCTTCACGTCGTCGTCGAGATTTCGGATCGTGATGCTCGCCATTGTCCTACCTCCCTGTTTGGAACAAGACTATACGACGATTGCGTTGCAATCAAGGCCATCTCCACTGCTCCCATGCCGGAACGTCGGAAATCACGGGTAACCGGGACGCCACTTGGCGTACAAGGTTATTTGCAACTTGCATTCACTATCCGGTCCGATGCTGACAATCCTGTGCATCGATGTTGAATGGAGGGTTCTTCTCGATCGAGCTCGTGGCCGGCGGGACGCCCGCGCTCCCTGGGAGATTTATCCGATGTCCTTGTGAAACCCAGGGACAACGTTGCACAATCGCGTGGGCGCCGCCCGTCATTGAACGAGGTCCATCGGTCTTCGTGTCTATTCGTGTTCATTCGTGGTTTGTCTTCACTGACGGCCGGCCGTTGCTCTTCTGTGTGGTCCGCACGGCTGGGGGGGCACCAGGGATTAACCATGCGCATTACCTTTCTGTGCCGGCGCTGCTATGGAGAATGCCAGGCTCGACCGCGGGAGAAGGCCGCTCCCGTGGCCTGTCGCTCCTGCAACACGGTGCAGCCCCTGCGGTTTACACGGGCGCACCTCGAGGGGAACCGCGTCGACCGCTGCGCGGTCTGTGGCCAAGGGGACTTCTACGTGCGGGAGGAACCACGCAAGCTGATGGGCCTGGTCTATCTGCTGCTGGGACTGGGGCTGGCTTATTGGACCTATGGAATCAGCCTGGTTCCGGGTCTGCTGGGCTTTGACCGGTACTTTCGAAAGTTTCCCAAGTTGACCATCTGCTACCATTGCTATGCCAAGTACCGGGACTGCCGCCCGTCCCCCGAGCACAAGGAATACGATTTGCAGTTTGCCGAGCAGCTTGAAAAGGAAATCCGCAACGATCGGACCCTGCGCGATTTCACCTGAAGGGTGCGTCGGGCACTGGTGAACCGACCGTGATCGTCCTCTTGGAACTCATTCGAATTGGCTGGACCTTCCGCGACCGAGGCTGGTATCGCCGCTATCCCTTTCTACCGTTGCCACCCAGAGACTACCTGCGATGGAGAATGGAGACGGCCTACGGAGACAAGAGTCTCGGCAACGCGCGGTGGAAGGACATCGCGGCCTACGCCCGCTGGCGACGGGAGCTGCGGTTGCGCGGTCACGATTGAAGGCGCTATACTGGCTGGTCTACACGACGACCGTTCTCATTGCCTGCCTGGTATCCACCCGGCGACAGGTTGAAGTCCAATGACCGACGACGCCTTGCAAACCTATCATCTCCTCCGGGACAAGCTGCACGACGTCCTGCCCGATTTCGAAATCCGGGCCAAGGCCGAATTGGCTTGCCGCATCAACCAGTTGAAGAGCGACCTGGGCGCAGTGATCCTGGGGCACAACTACATGGAGCCCGGGCTGTACCATTCGGTGCCCGATTTCACCGGAGACTCCCTGGAGTTGAGTCGCCGGGCTGCCACCGCCGACGGCGATCCCATCGTGTTCTGCGGAGTCCGCTTCATGGCGGAAACCGCCAAGATCCTGAGCCCGGAGAAAACGGTGCTGATCCCCTCGCTGGAGGCGGGCTGTTCGCTGGCGGCCAGCATCACCGCCGAGGACGTCCGGGAGCTGCGCGAGCGTTTCCCGGGCGTTCCGGTGGTGACCTACGTCAACACCTACGCCGACATCAAGGCCGAAAGCGACGTCTGCTGTACTTCCAGCAACGCCCTGGCGGTCATTGAATCGTTCAAGACCGAGACGGTCATCTTTCTTCCCGACGAGTATCTGGCCAGGAACGTGGCTCGCGAAAGCGGCAAACACATCATTTTTCCGACCGACAGGCCCATACCCAGGGAAAAGCAGGACCCTCACATGGACTACCAGCTCCTCGGCTGGCACGGCAAGTGCGAGGTTCACGAGAAGTTCAACGTGGAAGACATTGAGAACGTGCGCCGGCAGTTCCCCGACGTGGTGGTGCTGGCTCACCCCGAATGCAGTCCGGAAGTGGTTGAGGCAGCCGATTTTTCGGGGAGCACCTCGGCCATGATCCGCTTTGTGGAACAGGCCCGCTCCCCCCGCTATCTGCTGCTGACCGAATGCAGCATGGCAGACAACGTCGCGGCCGAAAATCCCGACAAGGAAATGCTCCGCCTGTGCAGTGTCCGCTGCCCCCACATGAATCAGATCACCCTGCGGGATACCCTCGAATCACTCCTCCAGAACCGATATGTCGTCGATGTCCCGGAAGAAATCCGTG